>DASYMV010000286.1:0-14210 GCA_036008865.1 Pseudonocardiaceae bacterium
GCTGTCGGAGATCGACTGCGCACCGCCGTTCGGCTTGAGCTTGTCGTTCAGCTCGGTCTTCAGCTTGACGACCTGACCCGCGTCGAGGGTCGCCGAGCGGATCTGGATGCTGGAGTTGTTGCCCGTGCCGACGGTCTGAACCGCGCTCGGCTCCTTGCCCAACGCCTGGGTGAAGACGTCCTTCACGGCCTGGGTGCTGATCTGGCCGGATGCGCTGGCCACCGGCATCTGGACACGGGTGCCGCCCTCGAAGTCGATGCCGAGGTTGAAGCCCCGGATCCCGATCGAGGCCAGGCAGATCAACACCGCGATCGAGAAGGCGACGTACCAGCGCTTGCGCTTGCCGATGATGTCGAACGCACCGGTGCCCACGTAGAGCCGGTGGAACACGCTTCCCTTGCTGGTGTCGCCCTTGGTGGTGTCGGTCGTCGACACGTCAGGCCTCCTTCACGGCGGTGGTCTTGACGGCCGAGGCGGCGCGCTCGTCGACACCCGCTCGCTGTGCGGCGCCCAGTCCGGAGAACTTCGGGTTGGACAGGGTCTTCGACTTGGTCGCCAGCGCGACCAGCGGGTGGGTCACCAGGAAGACCACGACCAGGTCGAGGATGGTCGACATGCCCAGGGTGAACGCGAAGCCCTTCACCTGTCCGACCGCGATCGCGTAGAGGATCGCGGAGGCGAGGAAGCTCACCGCGTCGGCGGACAGGATCGTGCGCCGTGCGCGGACCCAGGCGCGCGGCACGGCCGAGCGGAACGTCCGGCCCTCTCGCACCTCGTCCTTCAAACGCTCGAAGAAGACGACGAACGAGTCAGCCGTGATACCGATCGCGACGATGAAACCGGCGATGCCCGCCAGGTCGAGCGTGAACCCGATCCAGCGTCCGAGCAGCACCAGCACCGCGTAGACCACGGCACCGGAGAGCACCAGCGACAGAACGGTCAGCACACCGAGAAGGCGGTAGTAGAACAGGCAGTAGACGACGACGAGCGCCAGGCCGATGCCACCGGCGATGAGACCGGCCTTCAGCGAGGCGAGCCCCAGCGTCGCCGACACCGTCTCGGCCTCGGAGGCGGAGAACGACAGCGGCAGCGAGCCGTACTTCAGCACGTTCGCCAGGTTGGTGGCTTCCTTCTGGCTGAACTTGCCGCTGATCTGGGTGTTACCGCCGAGGATCGGCTCGTTGATGCTGGGCGCGGACACGACCTGGGTGTCCAGCACGACGGCGACCTGCTGGTTGACGTTGGCCGAGGTGAACTTGCCCCACTTGTTGCCACCCTCGCCCTTGAAGCTCAGGTTGACGATGAAGCCCGCGCCCTTGGGGTCGCTGCCCGCGGTGGCGTTCGCGATGTCCTCACCGGTCAGCCGGCTGTAGGTGCTGTAGTCGTCCGGCTTGGCGTCCTGACCGGCCGGCTTGACCGGCGCGAGGAGGTAGTTGGTCTCCCGCTTCTGGTCGCACGTGATGAGCGGCAGCGTCGGGTCGTCGTTGCCGAGCAGCGGGTCGACCGTCGGGCACGTGAAAGCGGCGAGCGCCTGCTGCACGGTCTGCGGGTCGAGCTGGCCGAGCTGCGGGTCCTGGCGGCACTTCTTGGCCTCGTCGATGGCCTTCGTCGGGTCGGACGAGTACTTGCCCTGGAAGACGTCCTGGCAGTTCACCTGCGCGTCCGGCTGACCGCTCGCGGCGGGAGCCGACGACGCGGGCGCGGGAGCAGAGGTGGTGCTCTGCGGCTGTTCCTGCGGCGCGGGCGCGGGACGGCCCTGCGGTGCGGGCGACGACGAGGCACCGGGTGCGGCCGACTGGCTCGGAGCGGCAGGTGTGCTGGAGCCCGACTGGGGCGCCGAGCCCTGCGGAGCGGAAGGCTGCGCCTTCGGCACCGGCAGCGGCTGGCCGATGACCTTCCGGAAGGCGAGCTTGGCGGTCTGCCCCAGACTCTTGGCGCCCTCGCTGTCCGCACCGGGCACGGTGATGACCAGGTTGGTGCCGTCGCGGATGACCTCGGCTCCGGACACACCGAGGCCGTTGACCCTGGTCTCGATCAGTGTTCGAGCCTGGTTCAGCGCCTCATCGGTCGGCTTGTTGCCGTCAGGGGACCGCGCGGTCAGCGTGACCCGCGTTCCACCCTGGAGGTCGATTCCGAGCTTGGGGGTCGGGCGTCCACCACCGGTGAAGAACACCAGCGCGTACAGCACGACCACGATTACGGCAAAGCCCGCCAGATATTTCGCTGGGCGGATCTGCCCGGCCGGAGGTGCCACGGTCCGTCCGTCTCCTAGAACTGGAAGATGATGTCGACACGCCGCCTGGTCCACGTCGGATCAGGGCAACGCGCCCTCACCCGACGTTGTCAGTCCGGGCGAGGGCGCAGCGTACCCCGCCCCGTGTGAACTGCACGTCACTGCCCGGAGTCAGCGGTCTTTCACAGTTGCCATCTCCGCGCGCACGTGACCGCGGGTGCAGGTCACTCCTGATGTCGTGGGCGTCGCCCCTCGCCAGAGCGTGCCGATTCGGCCGGAACACAGCCTACCGAGCCCGCCGCCGAGCACCCGAATTCAGTTCACGGTATCAGTCGGCAGAAGGTCGTCTCGCGGTCACGACGAGGCCGAGAGCAAGGCGGCCGGAACGCGAAAAGGCCGGCATCACCGCGGTGGTACCGGCCCTCCAGCGCATTCACGCGCATCACTTCTTGGTGTTGTGCTCCAGCGGCTCCGCGACCTCGGCAGTGCTCACCGGGACGTCGACGTCGTCCTCGACGGTGTCCTCGACGGCCGTCTCGGCGACCTTCTCGCGCACCGCCTGGCGCAGCCAGGTCGTCACGACGCCATCGGCGATCTCGAGATCGATGTTGGTGTCGTCGCTGGCGTCAGCGACCGTCGCGTACATCCCGGACGTCGTCATCACCCTGTCACCGGGCGCCAACGCGCTCTGCAGCTTCTGTTGCGCGGCCACCGCGCGCTTCTGCTTGCGAGCGCTGAGGAACAGCGGCACGGCGAGCAGCACCAGCAACAGCGGGAACAACAGGGACGAGAGGTTCTGCATGATTCTCCGTTCGGCCGGGCGTCCGATTCCTGCCGAACGTCCGAAATTTGAGGGTGCCACCGGCGATTGTGCCAGCCGGTCGCCGACCGTCACCCGGTGGCGTCGTCGAACAACGAGCGGGTTGCCTCACCAGGAGCGTGCGCCGGGGGCTGCAGCCCGAGGTGCTGCCACGCGGTCGTGGTGGCGACTCGCCCGCGAGGTGTACGTGCAAGCATGCCAGCTCTGACGAGGTAAGGCTCGCAGACCTCCTCCACCGTGGTCGGCTCCTCACCCACGGCGACGGCCAGGGTCGAGACACCGACCGGACCGCCTCCGAACGACCTCACCAATGCCGTGAGCACGGCCCGGTCGAGCCGGTCGAGGCCCAGTTCGTCCACGTCGTAGACGGCGAGAGCGGCGCGCGCCACCGCCCGGTCGACAGCTCCGTCGGCGCGGACCTCGGCGAAGTCGCGGACGCGGCGCAGCAACCGGTTGGCGATGCGAGGCGTGCCTCGGGAGCGGCCGGCGATCTCCTGGGCGCCGTCCTCGCGCAGGTCGACGCCCAGGATCTTCGCCGAGCGACGGATGATCAGCTCGAGTTCCTCGGGCGCGTAGAACTCCATGTGCCCGGTGAACCCGAAGCGGTCGCGCAGCGGTCCGGTGAGCGAGCCGGAACGAGTGGTCGCACCCACGAGCGTGAACGGAGCGATGTCCAGCGGGATGCTGGTCGCGCCGGGACCCTTGCCCACGACCACGTCGACCCGGAAGTCCTCCATCGCGAGGTAGAGCATCTCCTCGGCCGGACGCGCCATGCGGTGGATCTCATCGATGAACAGGACGTCACCCTCGACCAGGTTGGACAGCATCGCGGCCAGATCGCCCGCGCGTTCCAGTGCCGGTCCGGAGGTGATGCGGATGACCGCGCCCAGCTCAGCGGCGATGATCATGGCGAGGCTGGTCTTGCCGAGGCCGGGTGGCCCGGACAGCAGCACGTGGTCCGGCGGGGCACCACGCCCCATCGCCCCCTGCAACACCAGTTCGAGCTGTTCGCGCACCCTGGACTGGCCGACGAATTCGTGCAGGTCCTTGGGACGCAGGGTCGACTCGGCGTCCCGTTCCGTCGGGGCCGCGAGCGGGGAGAGCGTGTCGTCGGGCTCAGGTGTCACCGCTTGCGCCCCAAAGTCGCCAGCGAGCGCCGCAACACCGTCGAGGTGTCCTGTGCGCCGTCATCGGCGAGCACCGCGTCCACGGTCTGCTCGGCCTGCTTGAGCGCGAAGCCCAGACCGAGCAGCGCCTCGGTGACCTGCGTGCGCACCTGCTCGGTGCCACCACCCGCCGGGCCGCCGTCGTCGCCGTGCGGCAGCGCGCCGACCTTGTCGCGAAGCTCGATGATGAGCCGCTCGGCGCCCTTGCGCCCGATGCCGGGCACCTGCGTGAGAATCGTGATGTTGCCGTCGGCCAGCGCGGCACGCAGCTTGTCGGGTTCGAGCACGGCGAGCGTGGCCAGCGCCAGGCGCGGGCCGATCCCGGACACCGTCTGCAGCAGGCCGAAGAGTTCCCGCGCATCGGCGTCGGCGAAACCGAAGAGGGTGAGTGAGTCCTCCCGCACCACGAGCGACGTGGCGAACTGCGTCTCCTCTCCCCTGCGCAATGTGGCCAGGGTCGCCGGGGTGGCCTGCACGGCGAAGCCGACGCCGCCCACTTCGACGACAGCGTGGTCGAGCCCGATGGACAGCACCCGTCCACGCACCGACGAGATCACTGCGCGGCACCTCCTCGCTTGTTCGCTGCTTGCGCCAGTCTCGCGCGGTGGTTGCGGGCGAGTTCAGCCGCCCTCGCCTGCGCTTCGGCGAGCCGCGCACGCATGGGGGCCCGCCACAGGTGGCAGATGGCGAGCGCGAGCGCGTCCGCAGCGTCAGCGGGCTTCGGCGCCTCGGCGAGCCCGAGCAGGCGCGTCACCATCGTGGTGACCTGCGCCTTGTCCGCACGGCCCGAGCCGGTCACCGCCGCCTTGACCTCACTCGGCGTGTGGAACACGACCGGCAGGTTCCGGCGCGCGGCGGCCAGCGCGACGACGCCGCCGGCCTGCGCGGTACCCATGGCCGTGCGCACGTTGTGCTGGCTGAACACGCGCTCGACCGCCACGACGTCGGGCTGGTAGCGGTCCAGCCAGACCTCGACGGCGTCGGCGAGCTGCAGCAACCGGACGGCGAGGTCGGCGTCGGCCGGTGTGCGCACCACGTCCACGGCCACGCAGCGGACGGTGCGGCCGGGGCCGCCGTCGACCACGCCGAAACCGCACCGAGTCAGCCCGGGGTCAACGCCCAGCACACGCACGCCGGTCCTCCTGTGAAGCGAACACTCGTTCGAAACTCTAGAGGGTGCGGCGGATGGTCGGGGGACGACACGCAGACGGTGACCGAACGACACCCTCCTGTCGACGCAGTGTCACCACCTCACTACAGTGGCGTGGTGTCGTTCCCGGTCGCGACGAGTCGAGGGGTGTGATGACCCTCAAGCGGTTCAGCGTCGTCACCGCGACCGTCGGGGCCGTGCTCGTCGCCGTCGTGCTGACCGTGGTCTCGGGTGTGCTCGACCACTGGACGTCGGTGGCGATCGACAAGATCTCCCAGCTCGTGGCCTCCGTCGCCGCCCTGGTCTGCTACCTGCGAGCGGCCCGCCGGGCGGAGGGCACCGAGCGGCGCTGGCGGCTGTGGATGGTGGCCGCCATGACGAGCGTGACGGTCGGGTTGTCGGTGTGGATCTGGGGCCAGGTCTTCCTCGGCGTCCCGCTGCCCTCCTCCACACTCGCACAGCTGGGTTTCATGCTGGTGCCGATGCTCGCTCTGTGCGCCGTGCTCGTGCTGGCGCACTCGGTCAGCCCGGCCGACCTGCTGCCGAACCACCGCAACAAGGTCGTGGTGGTGCTGGACGGACTCGTCGTGGTCGGGTCGCTCTTCGTGCTGACCTGGGTGTCGGCGCTGGAGTCGATGGTCCGCGCGTGGGCGGCCTCCGGCCCCGGCTTCGCCACCGTGGTGGCCCACCCCGCGGCCTACCTGGTGCTGGTGGTGACACTGGTCGTCCTGTCGTGGACGCATCGCTCGGTCCGGCAACTGCCGATGCTCTTCCTCGCGCTGGCCGCGCTCTCCCAGTCGGCTTCGGGATGGGTGTTCGCGTACCTGATGAGCCAGGGCGTGACGAGCATCCCGCCGCTGGCGGACGCGGGTTTCATGATGTGCCCGGTGCTGTTGTTCCTGAGCTCGATCGCTCCGGTCAGCGGCGAGCGGCACCGCTCGGCGTCGGGGAGGCTGCGCACCGGCGAGATGTTGCACCTGCTCGTGCCGTACGTGCCGTTGCTCGTCATCGGCCTGTTCATCGCCGTGGGGACGGCGACCGGCATGCGGTTCGACGCGGTGGAGATTTACGCGGGCCTGGGCGTCGTGCTGCTGGTGATCGTCCGTCAGTTGCTGACGATGATCGACAACGTACGTCTGCTGGAACAACTGCACGACAGCCGGGAGCAGTTGCGCCACCAGGCCTTCCACGACTCGCTGACCGGTGTCGCGAACCGCGCGTTGCTGCGCGACCGGCTCGCCGCGGCGCTCGGTCGACGGGACCGGGCGGGCAGGCCTCTGGTCCTGCTGTTCATCGACGTCGACGGGTTCAAGCAGGTCAACGACGACTTCGGTCATGCGGCGGGCGACGTCGTGCTGCGCAACGTCGCCTCGCGGTTGCTGCACTGCGTGAGGGCGGAGGACACGGTCGCACGCCTGGGTGGTGACGAGTTCGGGGTGCTGATCGACGGCCATCCGTCGCCGCCGGCGGAGCTCGGGTGGCGGCTGCTCGGCGTGCTGCAGCGCCCGCACCAGATCCAGGGACGCGAGCACCTCGTCCGCGCGAGCATCGGTGTGCACCAGCACCTCGCCTACGATCCGGCCTTCACCGCGGACGACATGCTCGGGTTCGCCGACGCCGCGATGTACCGGGCGAAGCGGCAGGGCAAGGGGACGGTGGTCGTGCACGATCCGATCTCAGACGTGGCCTGATCGGCGAGTCGAACGCTCAGACACCGCGAGTCGAACGCTCAGGCGCCCCGAACTCCGCGTCCGGGCCTCAGCGGTACGCGTCCTGGCCGACCGGGCGGACGAGGATCTCGTTGACGTCCACGGTGGGCGGCTGGCTCACGGCGTACATCACGGCGCGGCCGACGTCCTCCGGCTGGAGCTTGGGGTCGGCCGCACGCTCCGGCGGGATGCCGCCGGTGTCCACGAGACCGGGCTGGACCAGTGTCACCCGGACGCCGGTGTCGACGGACTCGGCGCGGATCGCCTGGGCGAGCCCCGTCACCGCCCACTTCGTGGCCGAGTACAGGCTTCCCGGCCGGACGCCCCTGCCCGCGGCCGAGCCGGTCAGCACGAGATGTCCACCGCTGCGGACCAGTGCGGGCAACGTCGCCCGTGCCGTGTAGGCCGGCCCGCACACGTTGGTCAGCACCATGTCCGCCCAGCGCTCCGGCGGGGCCCCGCGGCCGGAGACGAACGAGGTGACCACGCTGGACCCCGCGTTCGCGAACACGACGTCGAGCCGACCCCAGTCCTCCTCGACACGCCGCACCAGCCCGGCCAACTGCTCCCAGTCGGTCACGTCACAGGGCTCCACCCACACGCGATCGGGGCCGCCGAGCCGGGCACCGACCTCCGCGAGCCGCTCGACGTGACGCGCGGTCAGCACGAGCCGGTAGCCCGCTTCAGCGGCCAGCCGGGCTGTCGCGGCGCCGATCCCCCGAGATGCTCCGGTGATCAGGAAGACCTGGTCTGCCATCCACGCAGACTACTGAGAGTCGTCCTGCTCGCGGATGCCGAGGATCGAACGCGCCAGATACTGCTGGTACCCCGTTCTCGCGGTGACACCGCCCAGCGCGACCCCGATCGGTCGAACGGCATCGACCTTTCCAGGAAAGCGCTTTCCGCCACACCGAGGGCAGCTCATCGACGGCGTCGACAATCTCGCGGGTTACCCTCCCCGCAGGTGGTGACTGGAGGCCGTCGTGGCACGCAGGCAGGTGACGCTGGCGGAGGTCGCGCAACACGCGGGTGTCTCGCTGGCGACCGCGTCGCGCGTGCTCAACGGCAGCACCCGCCAGGTGAGCGACCTGTTGCGCGACCGGGTCGTGGAGACGGCCAGGAAGCTCGGGTACCTGCCGAACGCGTCGGCGCAAGCCCTGGCCCGCAACAGCACCGCGCTCGTCGGTCTGATCGTGCACGACATCTCCGACCCGTACTTCTCCAGCATCGCCGCCGGCGTCACCAGGGTCGCAGAGCAAGCCGGTCTCGTCGTCGTGCTCGGGACGACGGGCAGGTCGCCCGACCGCGAGGTGGAACTGTTCTCCACGTTGCGGGCCCACCGGGCTCGCGCCGTCGTGCTCGCGGGCAGTCGTACGACCGACCGCGCGGCGTCGGCCCGGCTGGCCGCCGAGATCGAGGCGTTCACCGGGCAGGGCGGCCGGGTGGCGTGCGTGTCGCAGGCGAAGTTCCCCACCGACACGGTGGTGCCCGCCAACCGAGCCGGCGCACGTTCGCTGGCGGAGAAGCTCGCCTCCCTCGGCCACCGCCGGTTCGCGGTGCTCGCCGGGCCTTCCGATCTCCTCGTCTCGCGCGACCGGCTGGCGGGCTTTCGGGCCGGCCTCACCGACGCGGGACTCACCCTGCTCGACGCGAACGTGGTCCACGGCGCCCTCACACGCGACGGCGGCCACCAGGCCGCGCATGAACTCCTCGCCAGGGACACCGGAACGACGTGCGTGTTCGCCGTCAACGACGTGATGGCGATGGGCGCCATGGCAGCGTTTCGAGAGCACGGGCTGCGCGTACCCGAGGACGTGTCGATCGCGGGCTTCGACGACATCCCCCCGCTGCGCGACCTGGTGCCGGCGCTCAGCACCGTGCGACTGCCGTTGGAGGACATGGGTGAGCGCGCGGCACGACTGGTGCTGGACGAGGGCCGCGACGAGCCGCGAACGGTCCGCGTCGCAGGTGAGGTGGTGCTCAGGGAGAGCACGACGACACCTGCGGGAACAGGATCGGCCTGAGCGACGTTGCCATCTAAAGTGGACGAGTCCGTCCAATTCACCTTTACGAGGAGTGACTCCTTCAGTGCGCGACGCGCAGTCACCCGGCTGCAGTACTGAGCCGGGTTCCAGCCCCGGCTGCCATACCAACCCGGTCTCCGGCTTCACCGGAGGAGACCGGTGACCTCTGTCCTGCTCAGCATTCTCGGCCTTCTCGCCGTGGTGGGCCTCACCATCGGCACCTTCATCGCGGTCGCGGCCGAGTTCTCCCTGACCGCACTCGAGCGCAGCACGGTGGACACCCACGCCGCTCAGGTCGGCGACAGCAAGGCGAAGACCCTGCAGAAGGCCCACCGCTCGCTCTCCTTCCAACTCTCCGGTGCCCAGCTGGCGATCACCCTGACCACCCTGATCACGGGGTTCATCGCCGAACCCGCCATCGCGCGGTTGCTGGTGCCCGGCCTGACGGCCGTCGGCACCTCGACCGCCGCCGCCGACACGATCGCGCTGGCGCTCGCGCTGG
The DNA here is from genome assembly GCA_036008865.1 of Pseudonocardiaceae bacterium. Taxonomy (GTDB): domain Bacteria; phylum Actinomycetota; class Actinomycetes; order Mycobacteriales; family Pseudonocardiaceae; genus DASYMV01. The sequence goes on from DASYMV010000286.1 coordinate 9,605, forward strand.
CGCTGGCCACGACCCTGTCGATGGTCTTCGGTGAGCTGGTGCCGAAGAACCTGGCGATCGCCAAGCCGCTGGAGACCGCCCGCGCCGTCGTGGGCTTCCAGGCGGCGTTCTCGCGCATGTTCCGCTGGTTGATCAACGGCATGAACGGCGCGGCGAACTGGCTGGTGCGCAGGCTCGGCACGGAACCCGTGGACGAGCTCGCCTCCGCACGTTCACCCGAGGAGCTCGGCGCGCTGGTGCGTTCCAGCGCCGAGCACGGCACGCTCGATCCCCGCACGGCGACGCTGCTGGACCGCTCCCTGCGGTTCGGCGATCGCACGGCGGGTGAGCTGATGACGCCGCGTGTGCAGGTCGAGGCGCTGCGCGCGGACGCCACGGTGCTCGACCTGCTGCGGCTGGCGCGGGAGACCGGTTTCTCGCGCTTCCCGGTGCACAACGGCGACCTGGACGAGGTGCGCGGCATGGTGCACGTCAAGCAGGCCTTCGGCGTGCCCGCGAGCCAGCGTGCGACGACGCCGCTGTCCGCCGTGACCCGGCCGGTGCAGATCGTCCCCGAGACACTCGAGGGCGACGCGCTGCTGGACCGCCTTCGGGCGTCGGGCCTGCAGACCGCGCTGGTCGTCGACGAGTACGGCGGTACCGCCGGTCTGGTGACCCTGGAAGACGTCGTCGAAGAGATCGTCGGTGACGTCCGCGACGAGCACGACCGTCGCGAGGCGCAGGCCGTGCGCCCGCTGGGTCGCGACAGCTGGATGGTCTCCGGCCTGCTGCGCGACGACGAGGTGAACGACGCCACCGGCTTCCGCATGCCGGAAGGCGACTACGAGACCGTCGCCGGCCTCGTGCTCGCCCGGCTCGGACGCATCCCCGAGGTGGCGGATGAGATCCGGGTCGACGGCTGGCGCATCACCGTGATGCGCATGGACCGGCACCGGGTCGCCGAGCTGCGCGTGGCGAAGGTCCACGACGCGGAAGCAGTGATGGCCAAGTGAGCACCGGTGCCGCACTGTTGATCGGAGTGCTCCTGCTGGCGTGCAACGCCTTCTTCGTCGGGGCCGAGTTCGCGCTCATCAGCGCGCGCCGCGACCGGCTGGAGGCGATGGTCGAGCGCGGCGTGAGCCGGGCGGCGATCGTCATCAAGGCAGGCCGCGAGGTCTCGCTGATGCTGGCGGGCGCGCAGCTGGGCATCACGATCTGCTCGCTGCTGCTCGGCCGACTCGCCGAACCCGCGGTCGCGCACACCCTCGAAGCGGTGCTGGGCCCGCTCACCATCCCACCGGTCCTGCTGCACCCGATCGCGTTCAGCATCGCGATGATGCTGGTGGTCGTGGCGCACATCCTGATCGGCGAGATGGTGCCGAAGAACCTCGCCCTCGCGAACCCGGAGCGGCTGGCCATACTGCTGGTGCCGGTGCACGTCGCATTCGTGCGGTTGGTCAAGCCGTTCATCAGCTTGTTCAACATCGCGTCCAACTCGGTGCTGAAGCTGATGAGGGTCCAGCCGAAGGACGAACTGGAGTCGGCGTACACGCCGGACGAGCTGACGCTCCTGATAGCTCAGTCTCGGCAGGAAGGGCTGCTGGAGGATTCCGAGCATCGCAGGCTGGCGCAGACGCTGTCGTCCGCCGAACGCACTGTCGGTGACGTCCTCGTGCCGCTCGACCGGCTCACCACGGTGTCCGCCGAGCCCACGCTGGGCGAGGTGGAGGCCGCGGTCGCGGCGACCGGGTTCTCCAGGTTCCCGGTCCGCGCGGACGACCGCCTGATCGGTTACCTGCACGTCAAGGACGTGCTCGACCTGGCGTGCGAGGCTCCGACCACCCCGGTTCCCCGCTCGCGCATCCGCGGGTTGCCCGAGGTGCCGTCGGACGCGCGCCTCGACGAGGCGCTCGCCGCGCTGCGACGGGCGCGCAGCCACGTGGCCCGCGCCGTCGCACCCGACGGGCGGCTGCTCGGCCTCGTGGCGCTGGAGGACCTGGTCGAGGAGTACGTGGGCACCGTCCGCGACGGCACTCACGTGACCCGGTCGGTCTGACGTTCGAGGCGGTCTCCCCGGCGGCGAACCCGCCGGGAGATCGTCCGCCACACCAGCAGCAGATCGAGCTCCTCCACCGCGGCGGCGACCAGCCAGACGGTTCGCAGGCGCCCAGCGCGCGGCGACGAAGCCGCCGGCTCCTCGCCAACTCCGACCATGTCGTGTCAGCTGAAGCGATGGGGCTCAGGTTCGCGGTGCCGCCGCTCCGGGAGACGGTCGCAGAGTTGCGGATGCTCGCCGCACCGTCTCCACCAGCGGTGCACCACCGCTGGATGCGCATGGCCGACGAGAAGCCGTCCGCCCTGCGCGATGGCGGTGTGGTTCAGGGCGGCGTCCGAGAGCCCGTACCGTTGTCGGTCGTGGAGACCGTCGTACTCACCGAGTCCGAGTGGAAGGCACGCCGTCAGGCGCACGTCGAGCGGGTGCGGCAGTGGACCGGTCCTCACCACGATCGCAAGTCACGCCGGGAGAAACACCCGGTGCTGGACTTCCTCTTCAGCTACTACTCGCACCGTCCCGCGCGGCTCGAACGGTGGCACCCCGGTCCTGGCGTGGTCCTGGCAGGTGATGCGGCACGTGAGTACCTGGACCGGCCGCACTACACGCGCACGGACGGCGGCGTCACCCTCGACCTGACGAGCTTCCGGGAGGCTCGCGCGAGCACCGCGGAGTTCGTCCACGCCCTGCTCACCGCGACGGCGTCCCGGCCGCCCAGGCTCGGCTGCTTCGGCCTGCACGAGTGGGCGATGGTCTACCGGCAGCGGCCGGAGGAGATCCGGCACAACGCCTGGCCGCTGCGGCTGGGGTCGTCGGGCACGGACGCGGTGGTCGAGTCCAACCGCATGCAGTGCGGGCACTACGACGCGTTCCGCTTCTTCACCGACGAGGCCCGGCCCCGCAACACCCTGCAGCCGACCAGGCAGACGCAGATCGAACTCGAGCAGCCGGGGTGCCTGCACGCGAACATGGACCTCTTCAAGTGGGCCTACAAGCTGGAGCCCGCGACACCGTCGGAGCTGGTGGCGGACTGCTTCGACCTCGCGGTGCGGGTCCGCGAGCTGGACATGCGCGCGAGCCCGTACGACCTGGCAGCGCTGGGGTACGCGCCGGTGCCGGTGGAGACATCGGACGGAAGAGCGGACTACGCGCGCAGACAGGCCGACCACGCACACCGAGCAGCGCCGCTGCGCCGGCGTCTGATCGAGCTCTGCCGGAGGCTGCTCGACCTGCCATGAATCTGAAAATCGTTCACAGTCACGTCACATGACCCCCCTGCTTCACCTGTTAGCGTGAGCGCCGCCGATTCGCAGCCGTCGGTGGCTGGTCCACGAAAGGGGACTCGATGTCTCGACACCGTGCGCTGCGAACGAGGGTGCGGCGCGGCGTCGCTCAATGGCCGATCGCGGTCATCGGCCTGGTGGTTCTGCTCGTCCTCGGCTGGCTCGGCTGGAATTGGACGGGCAGCGTCCTGGAGCGCCGTGCGGCGGCTCAGGCGGGGGCGTGCAGTCAGGGCGACGCGACACTGAAGGTCGCCGTCACCCCCAGCGCCGCCGACGCGGTGCGTGACGTCGCCCAGCGGTGGAGCGCCCAGCGTCCGGTGGTGTACGACCACTGCATCCAGGTCGAGGTCCAGTCGGTCGACTCGCAAGCGGTGCTCGAAGGCCTCACCCAGAACTGGGACAAGGGCAAGCTGGGCGAGCCCCCGCACGCGTGGCTACCGGACTCGACGCTGTGGGCGAACCGGCTCGCCGCGCAGAACCACGCGCTGCTCGGCGCTGCTCCGAAGTCCGTCGCGACGAGTCCGGTGCTGCTCGCGCTGCCCGAGCAAGGGGCGCAGGCGCTGAGCAACGGCAACAGCTTCCGGTGGACCGACCTGCCGGACATCACCTCGTCCGAGGCCGGGTGGGCGAAGTACGGCAAGCCGGAGTGGGGCGCGTTCAAGGTCGCGATGCCCGACCCTGCGACCAACACCGCGACCGCCCTGGCGATCCAGTCCGCGCTGGCCGGTGCCAGCCCCGACGGCAAGGGACCGGTCACCACCGACATGCTCGGGTTGCAGCCGGTGAAGGACACCATGGCGAAGCTGGTGGCCTCGAAGCCGGCCCGTTCCCCGGTCAGCACGTGGGAGGCCATGGGACGGCTGGGCGACAAGCCGACGGTCAACGCTGCCGGGTTCAGCGCGGTGCCCGTCTTCGAGGTCGACCTGTACCGGCACAACACCGGCAAGGACAACGGCACCGCTCCGCTGCGGCCGCTCTTCGGCGTCACCGTGGGAGGCCCCACGCCGATCGCGGACTTCCCGTTCGTCCCGCTGACCGGCGACTGGGTCGGCGAGTCCCAGATGCGCGCGTCGCAGGCGTTCCGTGAGTTCCTGACCCAGCCGGACCAGCAGAAGGTGCTGGCCGCCGCGGGATTGCGGGTCGAGGCCACCAACGACCGGCCCGAGCTCACCCCCGGCCTTCGCTGGAATCCCACCACCGAGGACCTCGTCGCCGCGGACGCCAACACCACCCAGCAGATCTCCGCGTCGTGGGCGACCGCGGACCACGGCGGCTAGGTCGTCACCCTGCT
>DASYMV010000287.1:0-2364 GCA_036008865.1 Pseudonocardiaceae bacterium
CGAACCGCCTGTGGTCGAGCAACGACTGCTACTCGACCGACGGCGTCGAGGTGCGCGCGATGCAGCCCGGCGAGAAGTTCCCCTTCAGCCTGAGGTGGCTCGGCACCACGTCCGAACCGGGGTGCGGCAAGCACACCCCGCTCGGCGCGGGCGACTACCTGCTGATCGCCAAACTCGGTGGGGTGGCCGGCAATCCGGTGGTCTTCCGGATCACCTGATCAGGGACCGAACCAACGCTCCTCGACGGCCGACCGGGGAGCGGATGCCGTGGTTCCGATGAGCAGCTCGGTGCCGAGGTTGACCGAACGGGGCCGTGATCGTTCACCGGTGTCGAACAGCAGCTTTCCGGCCGCTCGCCCCTTCTCGAACACCGGCTGGCGAACCGTGGTCAACCCGGCGCGCTCGGCCTCGGGGATGCCGTCGAACCCTGTGACCGTCAGGTCCTGCGGCACTCGCAGTCCGCGTCGCCGTGCCTCGTTCAACGCACCGAGTGCCAAGATGTCCGAGGTGCAGATCAGTGCGGTGATCTGGGGGTCGCGGTCGAGAGCCTGCGCGGCGGCGGAAGCGCCGGAGGCAGTGGTGTGATCGAAGCGCTCCACCACCGGGATCTGCGTCCAGTCGACGCCCGCCTCGCGGAACGCGTCGGCCAGGCCGGTCAGGCGGGAACGCTGAACGTGGAAATGCGCCGAGTGCTGGCGGTCCAGTGACACGAAGCCGTCGTTGCGGTCCCTGGCCAGGCGCATGCACACCACGCCGACGCGCCGGTGACCGAGCGAGATCAGGTGACGCGCAAGCTCGTTCATCGCGGCCCGGTCGTCGATGCCGACACGGTCGACCCCGGCGACGTCGGGCTGATCGCAGACGACGGTGGGAACGGGACGCTCGAGCACCGCGGCCAGGTGGGGATCGTCGTCAGGCACGGAGTAGACGACGAAGCCGTCCACGCCCGAGCGGTGCACCGCGGCGACGTCTTCTCGTTCCGGGTTGGCAGGTACCAGCAGCAGTCCCTGGCCCGCGTCCTCGCAAGCGAGTGCGAGGCCTTCCAGGAATCCGATCGCGGCCGGGTCGCGGAACGCGTAGGAGAGGTTCTCGGTGAGCAACAGGCCGACAGCACCCGCCTTGCGCGTGCGCAGTGATCGGGCGACGGGGTCCGGCCCCGGATAGCCCAGTCGCCTCGCCGTCTCGAGAACCCGCCGCCGCAGCTCGGGCGAGAGCTGATCGGGACGGTTGTAGGCATTGGACACCGTTGTCCGGGAAACGCCCAGCTCAGCGGCCAGCGAGGCCAGCGTCGCGGGGCGTCGCACATGCATAGACCGCGCCATGCAGTGACCGTAACGGTTCAGAACCATTAACCAAAGCCCAGGTGACGCGCGTCCCTCAAATGACGCATTCGCCCAGATCAATGACTGTTGCCGGTGTGGTGGACGAGCAGATCGGCGCGATCGGCGCGACGGTCACGGGCCGACCCGCGGGCGCTGTGAAGGTTTGAGATCGGATGTTCCCGTAAGCGCTTGCAATCAATAGCTTGGCGGCATCCCGTGGAAGTGAAAGGTGCGTCACATGGCTGAGGTCGCCTACGTCAGTGCCTCGCGCGTGTTCTCCGGCAATCCGCCGGTCCGCGCGGTGGACCAGTTGAACCTGAACGTCGCCGACGGTGAGTTCCTGGTTCTGGTTGGACCGTCCGGTTCCGGCAAGTCCACGGCTCTGCGCATGCTCGCGGGGCTCGAGGACGTCGACGAGGGCGCCATCGAGATCGGCGGCAAGGACGTCACCAACGTGCCGCCGAAGGGCCGGGACATCGCGATGGTGTTCCAGTCCTACGCGCTGTACCCGCACATGACCGTTGCCGAGAACATGGGCTTCGCGCTCAAGCTGCGTGGCGTGAGCAAGGCGCAGATCAAGGAGAAGGTCGCCGAGGCGGCCAAGATGCTGGATCTGACCAAGTACCTCGACCGCAAGCCGAAGGCGCTCTCGGGCGGCCAGCGGCAGCGGGTGGCGATGGGCCGCGCGATCGTGCGCGAGCCGAGCGTGTTCCTCATGGACGAGCCTCTGTCCAACCTCGACGCGAAGCTGCGTGTGGAGACCCGTGCGAACATCGCGGCCCTCCAGCGGCGGCTCGGCACGACGACCATCTACGTCACGCACGACCAGGTCGAGGCGATGACGATGGGCCACCGCGTCGCCGTGCTCAAGGACGGGGTCCTGCAGCAGTGCGACGCTCCACGCACCCTTTACCACGAGCCGATCAACCTGTTCGTGGCCGGGTTCATCGGCTCGCCGGCCATGAACCTCGTCGCCGTCGGCGAGGAGCGACCGCTCAAGCTCGGCGGCGTCGAGGTCATCCCCGCGCCGGCCGGCGAAGCG
>DASYMV010000288.1:0-15220 GCA_036008865.1 Pseudonocardiaceae bacterium
AAGGTCACCGGGAGCGGCAAGCTGCTCCGTGAGAAGGCAGGCAAGCGCCACCTGCTGGAGAAGAAGTCCAGCAAGCTGACCCGCCGCCTCTCCGGCACGACGGTTGTCGCCAAGAGCGACCAGAAGCGGCTGAAGAAGCTGCTCGGCCTCTGAGGCACCCCCGCACCCCATGAACACCGGGGCACCTCGCCCCACGAGATCGACAGGACGGACCCGTGGCACGCGTCAAGAGGGCAGTCAACGCCCAAAAGAAGCGCCGCACGACCCTTGAGCTCGCCAGCGGTTACCGCGGCCAGCGCTCGCGGCTGTACCGCAAGGCCAAGGAGCAGGTGCTCCACTCCCTCGGCTACGCCTACCGCGACCGCCGCGCCCGCAAGGGTGACTTCCGCAAGCTCTGGATTCAGCGCATCAACGCCGGTGCACGCCAGAACGGCATCACCTACAACCGCTTCATCCAGGGCCTCAAGGCCGCTGGTGTCGAGGTGGACCGCAAGATCCTCTCGGAGCTGGCCATCAGCGACCCCGCCGCGTTCGCCGCGCTGGTCGAGCTCGCCAAGGGCGCTCTCCCCGCCGACGTGAACGCTCCGGCCGCCGAGAAGGCCTGAGCATCAGCACCAACGCACCGCGACCCGAGGGCGCTCCGTTCACCGAACGGACCCCTCGGGTCGCTGCCGCTCGGCATCTGACCAGGCGTGCCGGCAGGGATCGCGCGGAGCGGTTCCTCGCCGAAGGTGCACAGGCCGTACGGGAGGCGCTCACCTGGGCGGCCGAGGGACGTGGCCGGGTTCACGAACTCTTCGTCACCTCGCAGGCCGCCGATCGCAATCCCGAGATCATGAGGCTGGCCGGGGACGCCGGAGTGCGGATCAGCGAGGTCACCGACAAGGCGGCCGCGACGCTGTCCGAGACGGTCACCCCGCAGGGCCTCGTCGCCGTGTGCGACCCGGTCCACGTTCCGCTCGCGCAGGCACTGCGCGGCACCCCGCGTCTGGTCGCCGTGCTGGTCGGGATCGCAGACCCCGGCAACGCCGGCACGGTCGCACGCGTCGCGGACGCCGCGGGCGTCGACGCCGTGATCTTCGCCGGCGACACGGTCGATCCGCACAACGGCAAGTGCGTGCGCGCCTCCACCGGCAGCGTCTTCCACCTGCCCATCGCGCGTTCCCGTGACGTCGACGAGGTGTTCGCCGCGTGCCGCGCCGCGGGGCTCCGCCTCGTCGGTGCGGACGGCTACGCCGATGACGATCTGGACACCGCGAGCCTGCGCGGCGATCTCGACCAGCCGACGGCGTGGGTGTTCGGCAGCGAGGCACACGGCCTGCCGGACGACCTGCTCGGCGAACTGGACACGTCGCTCAAGGTGCCCGTCTACGGCCGAGCGGAGAGCCTCAACCTCGCCACCGCCGCCGCGGTGTGCCTCTACGCCTCCGCACGGGCCCAGAGAAGTCGGACGCAGACGAGCCAGGCCCGGACGAACCAGACGCAAGACGGCGCCTGACCTGCTCGAGCGCCGGTCAACTAGGATCTGTCTGCTGCGCCGCACATTCGCGCGGTGTGGTCCAGTATCCGCGACGGACCCACGGGAGCTGTCCACCAACCATGTCCGGAGCAAACGACCCGTACGACCCGAAGGAGGTCGCGGCGCTCGCGCCCGAGGCCCTCGACGCGGCCGTGCAGTCGGCTCGCGAGGCTTTCGCCTCCGCGGCCGACCTCGATGCCCTCGCCTCCGCGAAGCCGTCCCACCTCGGTGACCGCTCTCCGGTTCTGCTCGCCCGCCGCGAGATCGGCGCTCTACCCCCGGCCGCCAAGGCCGAGGCCGGCAAGCGGGTCAACGAGGCGCAGACCGCCATCAAGTCCGCGTTCGCCGAGCGGCTGGTCCAGCTGCAGGCCGAGCGCGACGAGCGGGTGCTGCGCGAGGAGACCGTGGACGTGACCCTTCCGTGGGATCGTCAGCCGCGCGGCGCCCGGCACCCGATCACCACGCTCGCCGAGCGCGTGGCGGACGTGTTCGTGGGCATGGGCTACGAGGTCGCCGAGGGCCCCGAGCTCGAGACCGAGTGGTTCAACTTCGACGCGTTGAACTTCGGCAAGGACCACCCGGCACGGACCATGTCCGACACGTTCTACGTGGCGCCGAACGACTCGGGCCTGCTCCTGCGCACCCACACCTCCCCGGTGCAGGCGCGCACGCTCCTCGAGCGCGAGCTCCCGGTGTACGTGGTGTGCCCCGGCCGCACCTTCCGCACCGACGAGCTGGACTCCACCCACACCCCGGTGTTCCACCAGGTCGAGGGCCTCGCGGTGGACAAGGACCTCACGATGGCACACCTGAAGGGCACGCTCGACGCGTTCGCCCGCGCCATGTTCGGCGAGAACTCGCGCACCCGGCTGCGCCCGCACTTCTTCCCGTTCACCGAGCCGTCGGCGGAGGTCGACGTCTGGTTCCCGGAGAAGAAGGGCGGCCCCGGCTGGGTCGAGTGGGGCGGCTGCGGCATGGTCAACCCCAACGTGCTTCGCGCGTGCGGTGTCGACCCGGACGTGTACTCCGGCTTCGCCTTCGGCATGGGCCTTGAGCGCACCCTGCAGTTCCGCAACGGCCTGCCGGACATGCGCGACATGGTCGAGGGCGATGTCCGCTTCACCCTGCCCTTCGGAACGGAGGCATGACCGGTGCGTATCCCGGTTACCTGGTTGACCGAGCACCTCGAGTTCGACGAGGTGCCGACCCCGGAAGAGCTGGCCGACGCGTTCGTGCGGATCGGCATGGAGATCGACGACGTGCAGCCGCTCGGCGCCGTCACGGGTCCGGTCGTGGCCGGTCGCGTCGTGGAGATCGAGGAGCTCACCGGGTTCAAGAAGCCCATCCGCTACTGCAAGGTCGAGATCGGCCCCGAGGGCGAGACCACCGGCGTCGTCTGCGGCGCGACGAACTTCGTCGAAGGCGACACCGTCGTGGTGGCGCTGCCGGGTGCTGTGCTGCCCGGCGATTTCGCGATCTCCGCGCGCAAGACCTACGGTCGCACCAGCGAGGGCATGATCTGCTCCGCGCGCGAGCTCGGGCTCGGCGACGAGCACTCCGGCATCCTCGTGCTGCCGAGCGGCACTGCGAAGCCCGGTGACGACGCCGTGGAGTTGCTCGGCCTGGACGACACCGTCCTGGAGATCACTCCCACGCCCGACCGCGGCTACGCGTTCTCCGTCCGCGGTCTCGCCCGTGAGATCTCCTGTGCGTTCGACGTGCCTTTCGCCGACCCCGGCCTCGCCGAGGTCCCGGAGGGCGAGGGCAACGCCTGGCCCGTGCACATAGAGGACCGCGAGGGCTGCTCCCGGTTCGTCGCTCGCCGGGTGATCGGTGTGGATCCGACCGCTCCGACGCCGTGGTGGATGCGGCGCAGGCTCATGCTGGCCGGCATCCGCTCCATCTCGCTGCCGGTCGACGTCACCAACTACGTGATGCTCGAACTGGGCCAGCCGTTGCACGCGTTCGACGCCGCCGCGGTGCGGGGAAACCTGGTCGTACGGCGAGCCAAGGCGGGGGAGAAGCTCACCACGCTCGACGACGCGGTGCGCGTCCTCGACCCCGACGACATCGTCATCGCCGACGACTCGGGCGTGGTGTCGCTCGCCGGTGTCATGGGCGGCGCGAGCACCGAGGTCCGCGACGACAGCACCGACATCCTGCTGGAGGCGGCGGTCTGGGACCCGGCGTCCATCGCGCGCACGGTGCGCAGGCACAAGCTCCCGTCCGAGGCGGCGAAGCGCTTCGAGCGCACGGTCGACCCGGCCCTGCCGCCCGTCGCGCTCGAGCACGCCGCACGGCTGCTGCACCTCTACGGCGACGGCAGCATCAAGCCGGGCCGCACCGACGTGGGCCGGCCGGAACTGCCCGGCCCGGTGTCCATGCCGATCGACCTGCCCGACCGCGTCGCCGGTGTGCGCTACGCGCGGGGGGCGACGGCGCGGCGGCTCGGCCAGATCGGCTGCCGCGTCGAGGTGACCACCGGCGATGACGGCAGCACGATCGTCACCGCGGTACCGCCGACCTGGCGTTCGGACCTCGTGCAGCCCGCCGACCTGGTGGAGGAGGTGGTGCGGCTGGAGGGTTTCGATGCCATTCCCTCCGAGCTGCCGACCGCCCCGGCCGGTCGTGGCCTGACCGAGCAGCAGCGACGTCGCCGGACGGTCTCCAGGGCGCTCGCCGAGAACGGCTACGTCGAGGTCCTGCCGTTCCCGTTCATCTCGCCCGCCGTGTTCGACGCGTTCGGCCTCGACGCCGAGGACGTGCGGCGCAACACGGTGAGCGTGCTGAACCCGCTGGAGGCGGACAAGCACGCGCTCGCCACGACGCTGCTGCCCGGACTGCTGGAGACCGTGCAGCGCAACATCGCCCGCGGTCAGCGCGATCTCGCGCTGTTCCACATCGGCCAGGTGACGCTGCCGCGCACCCAGCAGGTGCCGGTGCCGGACCTGGGTGTGGAAACCCGACCGACGCAGGCGCAGCTGGCGACGATGCTCGCGGCGTTGCCGCAGCAGCCGTTGCACGTGGCTGCGGTGCTCACCGGGCACCGGGAGCAGGCGGGCTGGTGGGGCAAGGGTCGCCAGGCAGGCTGGGCGGATGCGGTCGAGGCCGCGCGGCTCGTCGGCAGGGCCTACGGGGTCGAACTGACGGTCGTGGCGTCGACGCTGGCTCCGTGGCACCCCGGCAGGGCGGCGGAGTTGCGCGTGGGTGACTGGCCGGTCGGCCACGCCGGCGAGCTCCATCCGAAGGTGGTCGAGGCGCTCGGCCTGCCCAAGCGCGCCGTTGCGATGGAGCTGGACCTGGACGCGTTGCCGCTGAACGACAACCGTCCCGCGCCGATCGTCTCCTCGTACCCCCCGGTGCTGCTGGACGTCGCGATCGTGGTCGACGCCGAGATTCCGGCCGCCCAGGTCGGTGAGGCGCTGGAGGCGGGCGGCGGCGACCTGCTGGAGGAGATCCGGCTGTTCGACGTCTACACCGGCGATCAGGTCGGCGAGGGCAAGCGGTCGCTGGCGTACTCCCTGCGCTTCCGCGCCCCCGACCGCACGTTGACCATCGAGGAGGCGACGGCGGCGCGCGATGCCGCGGTGGCCGCGGCATCCGAGAGGTTCGGTGCCGTCCTGCGCGGTTGATTCACCCGTTCGTGGTCGGGCCCGCAGTGATTCTTTCTCTGCGGGCCCGATCTCTGCGCGGCAAACATGCAGGTGAGCCTGGGCTCGTTGGTTGTCAAGATGCCAAGGACCCTTCTTTGCGGGGCTATCAGCACCGTGGAAACGCTTGCGGGACCGTTGAAGGTTCTCCAAGATTGACTTCGCGGCCCGTTGGGCCGATGGGCGAAGCGATGAACCGCCGGGCGAGTCTGGTCGCCGGTCCGGCGGGGAGCTAGAGGCGAACCCACCGCCTGGAGCAACAGCCTGTGGAGTTGCACCATGCGCAGTTTGGGACCGCGGTCGGAAGTCGCCGTGTCCTTGACCATCCTGGCGGTCGGCGCGGCCGTCGTCGTGACCATGCACCTCACCTGGCCTGAACCTCGTACACCCGTCGTCGCGTACGCCATGAGCAACGGCGGCTCGGGAAGCGCGGACCTCAAGCCGTTCGAGATCAACGACGTCTCAGGGGCTCCGGTCGATCTGCGACCCGGAACGAACGGCAGCAGGACTGTGAAGCTCTCGAACCCCAACGGCGTGGACATCATCGTGATGTCGCTGTCCGCGGTGCCCGGCCAGCCCGTCGACACCAAGCACAACCGCGTGTCCGGTTGCCCGGCCGGTGTGCTCACGGTGACGCCGATGACGACACCGGTCGCCATCGCGGCCTCAGCCGACGTCGAGGTGAAGATGACCGTCCACGTCGCGTCCGACGTGCCGGCCTCGTGCAAGGACTCGGTGTTCCCGTTGACCTACTCGGGCCGCGCAACCCACGGCTGATCCCGGCCGGTCGCACGGTGTGGCGAGGGATCGCCTGAACGCTTTCGTGGACGCTGTGCTCGCTCGCCGCCGGGTGCGGCCGCCCCCGCGTTGATTGACTTTGCATGATTGTGCATAATCATGCGTATGACGGTTCGGATCGCGGTCGCAGGGGCGAGCGGCTACGCCGGGGGCGAGTTGCTCCGGTTGCTGCTGGCGCACCCGGAGGTCGAGATCGGCGCGCTCACCGCGGGCGGCAACGCGGGCAGCCAGCTGCTCGCACACCAGCCGCACCTGCTCCCGCTCGCCGACCGGGTGCTCTCCGAGACCACCGAAGAGGAACTGGCAGGCCACGACGTGGTCTTCCTGGCGCTGCCCCACGGTCACTCCGCCGAACTCGCCGCACAACTGGGCGAGGACGTGCTCGTGATCGACTGCGGTGCCGACCACCGGCTCACCGACGCCGCGGCCTGGCAGCGCTGGTACGGCGGCGACCACGCCGGGAGCTGGCCCTACGGCCTGCCGGAGCTGCCGGGCGCGCGCCAGAGGCTGGTGGGCGCCAAGCGGGTCGCGGTTCCCGGTTGCTACCCGACCGTGTCGTCGCTCGCGCTCGCGCCTGCGGTGGCGGCGGGACTGATCGAACCCGAGGTCGTGATCGTCGCGGTGTCCGGCACGTCGGGGGCGGGCAAGTCCCCCAAGACCCACCTGCTCGGCTCGGAGGTCATGGGTTCCGCGAGCGCGTACGGCGTCGGCGGCGCACACCGGCACACCCCGGAGATCACGCAGAACTTGAGCGCCGCCGCGGGCGAGCCCGTCGCGGTCTCCTTCACGCCCGTGCTCGCGCCGATGGCGCGCGGCATCCTCGCGACCTGCAGTGCCCCGCTCAAGGCCGGCCGCGGCGACGACGTCCGCGCGGTCTACGCCAAGGCCTACGCCGACGAGCCCTTCGTGCACGTGCTGCCGGACGGCCACTGGCCGACCACGGGCGCGGTGCTCGGATCCAACGCGGTCCAGCTTCAGGTCGCCATCGACGCCGACCTCGACCGGCTCGTCGTGGTCGCGAGCGTCGACAACCTGACCAAGGGCACCGCGGGCGCCGCGGTCCAGTGCATGAACCTGGCGCTCGGTCTTCCCGAGACCACCGGCCTTTCCACCGTGGGGGTTGCTCCGTGACCGTCGATCGCAACAAGGGCGTCACCGGCCCAGGCGGCTTCCGGGCTGCCGGGATCGCCGCCGGCATCAAGGAGTCCGGTGCGCTGGACCTGGCGCTCGTGGTGAACGACGGTCCGGGCGATGCCGCGGCCGGGGTGTTCACCACGAACAAGGTCAAGGCCGCTCCGGTGCTGTGGTCCCAGCAGGTGATCAAGGAACGCAGACTGACAGCGGTGGTCCTCAACTCCGGTGGTGCGAACGCCTGCACCGGCCCTGAAGGCTTCCAGGACACGCACGCCACCGCCGAGAAGGTCGCCGAGGTGCTCGACTGCGGCGCCATCGAGGTGGCGGTCTGCTCGACGGGCCTGATCGGCGAGCGGCTGCCCATGGAGGCGGTGAAGTCCGGTGTGGACAGTGCCGCCAAGGAGCTCGCGGACACCACCGAGGCGGGCGTCGCCGCGGCGACCGCGGTGATGACGACCGACACGCACCCGAAGCAGTCCTGGGCCGCGCACGCCGACGGTTGGTCGGTGGGCGGATTCGTCAAGGGCGCGGGCATGCTCGCACCGAACCTCGCCACCATGCTGAGCGTCATCACCACCGATGCGGTCGTCGACGGCGCCGCACTCGACGCGGCGCTGCGCGAGGCCACAGCGCTCACGTTCGACCGGCTTGACGTCGACGGTGGTACGTCCACCAACGACACCGTGCTCGTGCTCGCCTCGGGTGCTTCCGGGATCACACCGAGCGCCGCGGACTTCACCGCACTGCTCACCGAGGTGAGCGCGGACCTCGTGAAGCAACTGCAGGGCGACGCCGAAGGGGCGACCAAGGACATCCGCATCACCGTGCGCGGCGCGGTCACCGAGGCCGAGGCCGTGCTCGTGGGCCGTACGGTCGCTGAGGACAACCTGGTCAAGACCGCGCTGTTCGGCTCTGATCCCAACTGGGGCCGCATCGCCATGGCGGTCGGGCGCTCCGACGCGCAGATCGACCCGGAGAAGCTCGGCATCACGATCAACGGCGCCACCCTGTTCGCGAACGGCACCAAGGCGCAGGACCGCTCGGCGGCCGACCTGTCGGGCCGCGACGTCGAGATCGTGATCGACCTGAACGTCGGAGATGCGAGCGCCGCGGTCCTCACCACGGATCTCTCCCACGACTACGTCGAAGAGAACAGCGCGTACTCGTCATGACGACCAGGGAGATGGCAGCCGCGAAGGCGGAGGTTCTCGTCGAGGCCCTCCCGTGGCTTCAGCAGTTCCGCGGCGCGCTCGTCGTCGTGAAGTACGGCGGCAACGCCATGGTCGACGATGAGCTGAAGCAGGCGTTCGCGCAGGACATGGTCTTCCTGCGGCTCGCGGGTCTTCGCCCGGTCGTGGTGCACGGCGGCGGCCCGCAGATCGGCGCGATGCTCGACAGGTTGGGCATCGAAAGCGAGTTCCGCGGTGGCCTTCGGGTCACCACGCCGGAGGCCATGGACGTGGTGCGCATGGTCCTGGTCGGTCAGGTCGGCCGCGAGCTCGTCGGACTCATCAACGCGCACGGTCCGCTCGCGGTCGGTATCTCCGGCGAGGACGCGCACCTGTTCACGGCGAGCCGGCGACCGGCCATCGTGGATGGTGAGCCGGTCGACATCGGTCTGGTCGGAGACATCGTCGGGGTGAACCCGGACGCGGTGCTCGACATCGTGCGGGCAGGTCGGATCCCGGTCGTCTCCACGGTCGCGCCGGACGCCGACGGCGTGGTGCACAACGTGAACGCGGACACGGCGGCAGGGGCGCTGGCCATCGCGCTGGGCGCGGAGAAGCTCGTCATGCTCACCGACGTCGAAGGCCTGTACGCGAACTGGCCCGATCGCGACTCCTTGTTGAACGAGATCCGCGCGGACGAACTGGAGAAACTCCTGCCGGATCTCGTCAGCGGCATGGTGCCGAAGATGGAGGCCTGCCTGCGCGTGGTCCGCGGCGGCGTGCCCCGAGCGCACGTCATCGACGGGCGTCTGGCGCACTCCGTACTTCTCGAAGTCTTCACCAAGCAGGGCGTGGGAACGATGGTTCTGCCCGACGAGGGGGAACAGCTGTGAACGACCAGCAGCGGTGGCAAGCCGCGATGATGAACAACTACGGCACTCCCGCGCTGGCGCTCGAGCGCGGCGAAGGCGCCTACGTCTGGGACGCAGAGGGCAACCGGTACCTCGACCTGCTGACCGGTATCGCGGTCAACGCGCTCGGCCATGCGCACCCGGCCGTCGTGGCCGCGGTGACCGAGCAGATCGGCAAGATCGGTCACACCTCGAACCTCTACATCAACCACCCCGCGCTGGAGCTCGCCGAGCGACTGCTCGATCTGTCCGGTGTGGACGGTGACGGCCGGGTGCTCTTCTGCAATTCCGGTGCGGAGGCCAACGAGGCCGCGCTGAAGCTCAGCCGTCGCACCGGGCGCACCAAGGTCGTCGCCACCGAGGGCGGATTCCACGGCCGCACGATGGGCGCTCTGTCCCTGACAGGTCAGCCCGGCAAGCGCGAGCCCTTCGAGCCGCTCGTGCCCGGAGTCGTGCACATCCCGTTCGGCGACGTGGCGGCGCTGGAGGCGGCGATCGACGACGAGACCGCGGCGTTCGTGGTCGAGCCGATCCAGGGAGAGAACGGCGTCGTGGTCCCGCCGGAGGGCTACCTGCAGGCAGCCCGCGCGATCACCGCCGAGCACGGTGCACTGTTGGTGCTCGACGAAGTGCAGACCGGTATCGGCCGGCTCGGCACTTGGTTCGCCTTCCAGCAGGTCGGCATCGTGCCGGACGTGGTGACGCTGGCCAAGGGGCTCGGCGGTGGGTTGCCGCTCGGCGCGTGCCTCGCGATCGGCGACGCCGCGCACCTGTTCGAGCCCGGCCATCACGGCACGACCTTCGGTGGCAACCCGGTGTGCTGCGCGGCCGCGCTCGCGGTGCTGAACACCATCGCCTCGGAGGGGCTGCTCGAACACGCCTCCGCCGTCGGCAAGGAGATCGCCGCCGGTGTGGAGCAACTGAACCACCCGCTGATCTCGGGTGTCCGGGGTGCCGGTCTGCTGCTCGGCGTGACGTTGCGGGAGGCGGTCTCGGCGAAGGCCGCGGCAGCCGCACAGCAGGCCGGATACCTCGTCAACCCGATCCAGCCGGACGTCATCCGAGTGGCGCCACCACTGGTGCTCGACCACGCTGACGCGCACCGATTCGTCGCCGACCTGCCGTCGTTCCTGGACCCGGAGGAGCAGCCGTGAGCCCTCGCCACTTCCTGCGAGACGACGACCTGACGCCCGCCGAGCAGATCGCCGTGCTCGACCTCGCAGACGACTACAAGGCCGACCGGCTGTCCGCGAAGCCGCTGGCCGGGCCGAAGTCCATCGCCGTGATCTTCGAGAAGAACTCGACCCGCACCCGGCTGTCGTTCGAGGTCGGCATCGCCCAGCTCGGCGGCAACCCGGTGATCATCGACGGCCGGATGATGCAGCTGGGCCGCGAGGAGACCATCGAGGACACCTCGCGCATCCTGTCCGGCTACGTGGACGCGGTGGTGTGGCGGACGTTCGCGCAGAAGCGCATCGACGCGATGGCGTCCGTCTCGCGGGTCCCGGTCGTCAACGCCCTCACCGACGAGTTCCACCCGTGCCAGGTGCTGGCGGATCTGCAGACCATCCGCAGGAGGCACGGCAAGCTCGAAGGGCTCACGCTCACCTACCTCGGCGACGGCGCCAACAACATGTCCCACTCCCTGATGCTCGGCGGAGCCAACGCGGGCATGAACGTCCGCATCGCCGCGCCCGAGGGCTTCGTGCCGTTGCCGTGGGTGCTCGACGCGGCCGAGAAACGGGCCGCGGAGAGCGGCGGCTCGGTCGAGCTGATCACCGACTCGCACGCGGCGGTGGACGGTGCGGACGTGCTCGTGACGGACGCGTGGACGTCGATGGGGCAGGAGAACGACGGCAAGGACCGCGTGGGCCCGTTCCGGCCGTACCAGATCAACGCCGAACTCGTCGCGGCCACCGGCGTCAAGACGACGGTGCTGCACTGTCTGCCCGCCCACCGCGACTGGGAGATCACCGACGAGGTGCTCGACGGGCCGGACAGCGCGGTCTGGGACGAGGCGGAGAACCGGCTGCACGCTCAGAAGGCCCTGCTGGTGTGGCTGATCGAGAACTCCTCGTGACGCGCACCGCGAGGCAGGGGCGCATCGTCGAGCTCGTCTCCCGGCGGGCCATCCGAAGCCAGTCCGAGCTCGCGAAAACGCTTGCCGCAGAAGGCATCGAGGTCACCCAGGCCACGTTGTCGCGCGATCTGGACGAACTCGGCGCGGTGAAGCTGCGCGGTGCCGACGGTGGCGCGCCCGCCTACGTCATCCCCGAGGACGGCAGCCCGGTGCGCGGCATCCAGGGCGGCACGTCGCGGCTGGTCCGGCTGCTGGGTGAGCTGCTGGTCTCGGTGGACCACTCGGGAAACCTGGCAGTGCTCCGCACGCCTCCGGGCGCGGCGCACTTCCTCGCGAGCGCACTGGACCGCGCCGCACTGCACGACATCGTCGGCACCATCGCCGGCGATGACACCATCTTCGTGGTGGCGAGAGAACCGCTCACCGGAGCGGACCTGGCCGAGCGGATCACCGCACTGGCCGCCGGACACGAGTACAACGAGCAAGGAGAAAGTCATGAGTGAGCGGGTAGTGCTCGCCTACTCCGGTGGGTTGGACACGTCTGTCGCCATCGGCTGGATCGCCGAGGAGACCGGTGCCGAGGTCGTCGCGGTGGCGGTGGACTTGGGCCAGGGCGGCGAGGACCTCGACACGATCCGCAAGCGCGCGCTGGACTGCGGCGCGGTGGAGGCCGTCGTCGCCGACGCACGCGACGAGTTCGCCGAGCAGTACTGCCTTCCGGCGCTGCAGGCCAACGCCCTCTACATGGACCGCTACCCGCTGGTCTCGGCGCTGTCGCGCCCGGTGATCGTGAAGCACCTGGCCGAGGCCGCCAAGTACCACGGCGCGTCCACCGTCGCACACGGCTGCACCGGCAAGGGCAACGACCAGGTGCGCTTCGAGGTCGGCATCGGCGCCCTCGCGCCGGACCTCAAGGTCATCGCGCCGGTCCGCGACTACGCCTGGACCCGCGAGAAGGCCATCGCGTGGGCTGAGGACCGCAACCTTCCGATCGACGTGAACAAGAAGTCTCCCTACTCGATCGACCAGAACGTGTGGGGCCGCGCGGTCGAGACCGGTTTCCTCGAGGACATCTGGAACGCGCCCATCGAGGACGTCTACTCCTACACGCAGAACCCGGCCGAGCCGCGCGACGCCGACGAGCTGGTCATCACGTTCGACAAGGGCGTCCCGGTGGCCATCGACGGCGAGACCGTCACCGTGCTGCAGGCGATCCAGGAGCTCAACCGGCGGGCCGGTGCCCAGGGCATCGGCCGGCTCGACATGGTCGAGGACCGGCTCGTCGGCATCAAGAGCCGCGAGGTCTACGAGGCGCCGGGCGCCATCGCGCTGATCACCGCGCACCAGGAGCTGGAGAACGTGACGCTCGAGCGCGATCTCGCCCGCTTCAAGCGGCAGGTCGAGCAGCGCTGGGGCGAGCTGGTCTACGACGGCCTGTGGTTCTCCCCGCTGAAGTACGCGCTCGACGACTTCATCGCCAACACCCAGCAGCACGTCAGCGGTGAGATCCGGATGGTCATGCACGGCGGCCGCGCGGTCGTCACCGGCCGGCGCAGCGAGGAGTCGCTGTACGACTTCAACCTGGCCACCTACGACGAAGGCGACAGCTTCGACCAGTCGCTGGCCAAGGGCTTCGTGCAGCTGTGGGGCCTGCCCAGCAAGATCGCCGCAAAGCGCGACCTGGGTAAGTAAGCGGAGAGAAGAGGAGTCCGCAGTGAGCTTGTGGGGTGGCCGGTTCGCGTCAGGACCGGCGGAGGCGATGGCGGCGCTGTCCGCGTCGACGCACTTCGACTGGAGGCTGGCCAGGTACGACATCGCGGGTTCCCGTGCGCACGCCCGCGTGCTGCACCGGGCCGGCCTGCTCACGGCGGACGAGCTGGACCGCATGCTGGTGGCGCTGGACGCCCTGGAGACCGACGTGGTCTCCGGGGCGTTCACCCCCACCATCGCGGACGAGGACGTGCACACGGCTCTGGAGCGCGGTCTGCTGGAGCGTGCGGGTGCGGAGCTGGGTGGCAAGCTGCGCGCCGGGCGGTCCCGCAACGACCAGGTGGCGACGCTGTTCCGGATGTGGCTGCGTGACGCCGCCCGCCGGGTCGCCGACGGCGTGCTCGACGTCGTCGACGCACTCGCCGGTCAGGCACAGACGCATCCCGACGCGGTCATGCCCGGCCGCACGCACCTGCAGTCCGCTCAGCCGGTGTTGCTCGGGCACCACCTGTTGGCGCACGCGCAATCGTTGCTGCGCGACGTCGACCGCCTGCAGGACTGGGACCGCCGAACCGCGGTCTCGCCGTACGGCTCCGGGGCGCTGGCGGGATCGTCGCTCGGGCTCGACCCGGCGGCGGTGGCCGCGGAGCTCGGCTTCGACGGGCCCGTGGAGAACTCCATCGACGGCACGGCGTCGCGCGACTTCGCCGCGGAGATCGCGTTCGTGCTCGCGATGCTGGGCGTGAACCTCTCGCGGATCGCCGAAGAAGTGATCATCTGGACCACGGCCGAGTTCCGCTTCGCGGTGCTCGACGACGCGTGGGCCACCGGCAGCTCGATCATGCCGCAGAAGAAGAACCCCGACGTGGCCGAGCTGACGAGGGGCAAGTCGGGCCGCCTGATCGGCAACCTGACCGGCCTGCTGGCGACGCTCAAGGCCCAGCCGCTGGCGTACAACCGGGACCTGCAGGAGGACAAGGAGCCGCTCTTCGACTCCGTCGAGCAGCTCGAACTCCTGCTGCCCGCCATCGCAGGCATGATCGCCACACTTCGCTTCGACACCGATCGCATGGCCGAGCTCGCGCCCGCCGGGTTCACGCTCGCCACGGACATCGCCGAGTGGCTGGTGCGCCAGGGCGTGCCGTTCCGCGTGGCGCACGAGGCAGCGGGGGAGTGCGTGCGCAGGGCCGAGGCACGCCGGGTCGGCTTGGACGAGCTGACCGACGAGGAGTTCGCCGACATCTCGCCGCATCTGACGCCCGAAGTGCGTACGGTGCTCACCGTGCAGGGTTCGATTTCCTCCCGTGACGCCTACGGCGGCACCGCCCCGGATCGCGTCGCGGAGCAGTTGGTCCGCCTCACGTCGCGCGCGGACAAGGATCGAAGTTGGGCGCGGACACCGGTGCGGCCCGCTTGACGCACAGCCGTCAACTCACCGAGCAGGAGCTCGCCGTCGACCCCGTGGACGCTGCGAAGCTCCTGCTCGGTTCGGTGTTGGAGAGCGAGACGCCCGAAGGCGTCGTCGGCGTGCGGCTCGTCGAGGTGGAGGCATATCGGGGCGGCGACGACCCCGCCTCGCACTGCTATCGCGGCCGGACGCCGCGCAACGACGTCATGTTCGGCCCCGCGGGACGGCTCTACGTGTACTTCGTCTACGGCATGCACTTCTGCGCGAACGTGGTTTCGCTGACCGACGGTGTGCCGGGTGCGGTGCTGTTGCGCGCCGGCGAGGTCCTGTACGGATCCGACCTGGCGCACGCGCGCAGACCGTCCGCCCGCAACCACGCGGAGCTGGCGAAGGGTCCGGCGAGGCTCACGAGCGTGCTCGGACTCGACCGGGCGCACAACGGCACGAACCTCACCGACGGTGCCGCGTCCGTCCGGCTGCTCGCGGGGGAGCCGGTGCCCGACAGCGACATCCGCAGCGGGCCCCGCGTCGGTGTCGCGGTTGCCGTCGACGTGCCCTGGCGCTTCTGGGTGGACGGGTCGCCCGCCGTCAGCACCTACCGCCGAGGGACCCGCCGCACTCGTCGCGTGAGCTGATCCGCGAGTCGAACGCTCAGGCACCGCGAGTCGAACGTTCAAGCACCACGAGTTCTGCGTTCACGACGGGTGGGCGCAGCCGCGGGCGGCTGGAACTGCTGGTCACCTTGAATCCGCTTTGACCTGGTAGGGGAGAATGGACTCCCGTGAGTGAGCACATCCTTGACGAGCTGTCCTGGCGCGGCCTGATCGCGCAGTCCACCGAC
>DASYMV010000289.1:0-6130 GCA_036008865.1 Pseudonocardiaceae bacterium
CGGTGTTCGGCGAGGTCGGCCAGGTCGCGCGCATCGGCGCCGACGAATTCGGTGTGCTGATCAAGGACCCGGCGGACGTGCGCTCGGTGATCGGTCTGGTCGAGGAGGCCGTCGAGCTGCTCGCCGAGCCGGTGTACGTGGGCGACAACGGAATCGCGGTCACCGTGAGCGTCGGCATCGTCGTGCACTGGGCACGCGGTGCCGATGCCGCCGAGCTGCTGCGCGTGGCGGGCGTGACGGTCGGCTGGGCCAAGAGGGACGGCAAGGCGCAGTGGGCGCTCTACGACCCCGACCGCGAGCACCGCGACCGGGAGCGGTTCGTACTCGCCGCATCGATCCCCGGCGCGCTGGAACAGGGTGAGTTCCGGATCGACTACCAGCCCGTGCACTCGCTGGCCGACCGGCGGGTGATCGCGGTCGAGGCGCAGTTGCGCTGGCAACACCCGGAGCACGGGGTTCTGACCCCCGACCGGTTCCTCGACGTCACGATGCAGACCGGCGTGATCGTCCGATTGGGGCGGTGGGCGGTCGAGACCGCGTGCCGGCAGGCCGGCCAGTGGTACGCCGAGTTCGGCGACGCCGCGCCGGTGCTGAGCATGGACCTCACCGCGCGTCAGTGCCTGGAGCCGGAGCTCGTCGCCGACGTGCGGCGGATCCTCAACGAGGCGGGGCTCCCCGCGGGGATGCTTCAGTTCGAGCTGAACGAGCGGCTGGTCGCGACGTTGAACGAGGAACAGCTCGAGGATCTCGACATCCTCGCTGGGCACGGCGTGCGGCTGGTGCTCGACCAGCTCGGCGGCGCAAGCATGTGCGCCGACCGGTTTCGGCAGCTCCCGGTGCACGGGGTGAAGTTCACCGGCTCAGCCGTGCACGGACTGGACGAGAACGCGGACCGAATCGAGGAGACCGCCGCGGTCGCACTGTTGACCTGGGCGGCGGACGTGCTCGAGGTCGAACTGCTGGCCGAGGACGTGTTGACCGACACCGAGGCCCGACGGCTCGCCGAGCTCGGCGTCACCGGGGCGCAAGGACCCTTCTTCGGTGAGACGGTGACGGCGGAGGAGATCCACCGGAGGCTCTCGGGTTCTTGGTGAGTCCTGGGCCAATCCTCAGGCTGCTCACAACTGGCGGGACGACAGTTGTCCCGTGACCGAGACGCAGCAGAGCTTCCCCGCGGTGCGCGGGGCCTTGGACGAGTCCGCGGCACCGCCGAAGTTCTGGCGGCGGCGGGCTCGCCTGATCAGCGCGGTCGCGGTGGCCGCAGCCGTGGTCGGCGGAGTGACCGGCGGCGTGATCGGTGCCGCAGGCGCTGCCGGCACGGCCGTCAACTCGGTGATCAGCTCACCGGTTGCGTTGCCGTCAGGTGCCTCCACGGCGAACGACGTCTCGGCGATCGCCACCAAGGCGCTGCCGAGCGTGGTGCAGGTGAACGTGGTCGGGACTTCCGGACAGGGCCTCGGTTCCGGCGTGATCCTCACGTCGGACGGGTCGATCCTGACCAACAACCACGTGGTCTCCGGCGCCCAACAGCTCACCGTGACCTTGGGCGACGGCAGGACCGCTGACGCCACCGTCGTGGGCACCGACGCGAGCAGCGACCTCGCCGTCGTCAAGGCGCAGGGCGTCAGCGGGCTGACCCCCGCGACGTTCGGCGACTCCTCGCAGGTGAAGGTCGGCGACCAGGTGGTCGCGATAGGCTCACCCGAAGGCCTGCAGGGCACGGTGACGACAGGCATCGTCAGCGCGCTCGACCGCACTGTCACGGTGTCCGGTGATCAGCAGAGCAGCCCGTACCAGCGCAGCAGCCGCGCGTCGAACACCGTGAGCTACCAAGCGATCCAGACCGACGCGTCCATCAACCCCGGCAACTCCGGCGGTCCGCTGCTCAACTCCAAGGGCGAGGTGATCGGCATCAACTCCGCCATCTACTCCCCCGCGTCGAGCAGCGGCCAGGCCGGCAGCGTCGGCATCGGGTTCTCGATCCCGAGCAACCAGGTCACACAGATCGTGTCCCGGCTGTCGGGGAACTGACCGTCGATCACATGCCGTTCCAACTGGACGCTGTCGACGGTAGGAAGTGATCGGAGCCGCTGAAGCGACTCCGATCACTTCCTACCGGTTGTCAGGTCCAGTCGGGGCGCAGCGGCATGTGCGACTCACTGCCGTCGAGCTTCACGCCGAGCACCTGGTGCAACTGGATGTTGTTGCGCTCGAAGCCGAGGCGAGACCCGGCGAGGTAGAGCCGCCACACCCTGGCCCGCTCCTCGCCGACCTCCTTCACGGCCTCGGCCCAGTGCGCGTCGAGGTTGCGGCACCACGCGGTGAGGGTGAGCGCGTAGTGCTCGCGGAGGTTCTCCTCGTGCCGCACCTCGAAACCGCTGTCGTTCATCACGGACACGATGTGGCCCGGTCCCACGAGCTCGCCGTCGGGGAACACGTAGCGGTTGATGAAGCCGCCGGTGCGGGAGCGTTGCCGGTTGTCCGGCCGGGTTATGCAGTGGTTGAGCAACCGCCCGCCCGGACGCAGCTTCCGTTGCAGGGAGCTGAAGTAAGCCGGCAGCTTGGCCTTGCCGATGTGCTCGGTCAACCCGATGGAGCTGACCGCGTCGAACCCGTCCTCGCGCACGTCCCGGTAGTCCAGGTAACGCACCTCGGCGAGGTCGGACAGCCCCGCGTCCACGATCGCCTTCTGCGCCCACTCCGCCTGGTTGCGGGAGAGCGTGACACCGAGCGCGCGTACGCCGTGGTGCTTCGCGGCGTGCATGACCATGCCGCCCCAGCCGCACCCGACGTCCAGCAACCGCATCCCCTCACGCAGCCCCAGCTTGCGCGCGACCAGCTCGTGCTTGGTGAACTGCGCCTCCTCCAGGGAGGACTCCTGCTCCGGGTAGACCGCACACGTGTAGGCCATCGAAGGACCGAGCACCCACTCGTAGAACGTGTTGGACACGTCGTAGTGGTGGGAGATCGCCTGCCTGTCGCGGTCCTTCGAGTGACGCAGGCCGCGAGGACGCGACTCCAGCGAGGGAACCTCGACGCGGTTGGCGAGCCGGGTGCGGGCCAGCTCGGTGAGCAGTCCGATCCGTTGCCCCCACGGGATGCCGTTCAGGTCGAACTCGGACATGCACGCGAGCGCCGAGTACACGTCTCCGACGATCTCCAGGTTCCCCGTGACGTACGCGCGGGCGAGACCGAGCTCGCCGGGCGCGGAAGCCAGGTAGGACAACGCCTGTGGCGTGCGCACCTCGACGCGGACGCTCGCGTCCGCAGGACCCGCGTGGCTGCCGTCGAACGCACTGAACTCAACGCCGGAACTCGGTCCGATCGCTCGGTGGAACACCTCCGCCAACCGCATTACCCCTACCTTTCCCTCAACGTCCCCGGACACACTTGGCGTACAGATCGGGCAACCTGCTCGCCTGGTCGTACTGCTTCTTCAAGGCGCGGTAGCCGTCACCGTTGTAGTGCCGCCAGAACTCCCCCTCCTCGTAGTAGGAGTCGGAGTACAGCGACTTGTGCCCGCCGAGCTCGGCCACCTTCGCCTCGATCAGGCGGTTCCTGCTGCCCATGCTCTCCTCCGGGCGCAGCGACACGGTCGACCAGAAGCCCACGTTCACGTACAGGGCGTCCGGATCCATCGGGTAGAGCGGCCAGCCCGCGCGGTCGCGCAGGCGCACCGGACACAGCCAGACCGGACTGATGCCGATCTCGCGATGGAAGAAGTCCAGGAACTCCGCGAGGCGGTCGACGGGGATCTCGACGTCCTGGATCACAGGTTCCTGCACCGACTTCGACAACCGGTCGCTGAGGTGGTGCCTGCGGTCGAACGCGACGATCCGTCGGTACACGTCCGAGCGCAGGTAGCGCTTGGGCCACACGCGACGCACGACGGGGTGCTGCGCCCCGAACGCCCGCGAGCACCAGAACCAGTCGGTGTCCCATCGCCACAGGTAGTCCCGCACGGTCAGGTGGTCGGTGCGCTTGTCCTGGATGGACCGGTAGTAGATGCGGTTGCCGGTGTAGTCGGACTTCCACGGTGCGCTGTTGGTGAAGTTCGCCAGTGTGAGGTACATCTCACCGGCGGAGAAGACCGTTCCGTCGATGAAATCGATCGGTTCGCCCTGGTATGCGCCGTCCGCGCAGACCCCGGCGATGACTTCGGCACACTGCGCGGCGTCGCCGAACGGGACGTGGCGCAATCGGACGAAGGGCTGCACCGGTTGGAGGTCGATCACCAGGCGCAAGGCGTAGCCCAGTGTTCCGTAGGAATTCGGGAAACCGCGGAAGAGGTCCGACTCCGGAGTCGCGACGACGACCTCGCCGTCGCCGGTGAGCACCTCCATCTCGCGCACCGACTCGTGCGGCAAGCCGTTGCGGTACGAGGACGACTCGATCCCGAGCCCGGCGACCGCGCCGCCCAGGGTGATCGTCTTGAGTTGCGGCACGACGTAGGGCATCAGGCCGTGCGGCAACGTCGCGTCGACCAGATCCTCGTAGGTGGTCATGCCCTGCACCTCGGCGGTGCGGGCGGCCGGATCGACGTGCAGGACCCGGTTGAAGCGGTTCACGTCCAGGCCGCCCGGCAGGTCGCTGCGGAAGCGGAACAGGTTGGAGGTCGACTTGGCCAAGCGCACAGGAGCGCCGGCGGGTATCGCGGCGTACTGCCTGCGCAGCTCGGACACCGCCGTGGCGTGCGTACCGGCTGGAGCTACCGGTCGAGGTTGGTTGCTCACAGGACGACGTTATTCCTCGTCGCCCCGGTCGGCACCCCCTAATCTCCGAGTGTCGGCAAATCGGGGGTTACCGACCAGTAGGCAGGCGGATAGTCTGCGGATATGACGCACGCCACGCACGAGGTCACCAACCAGGTGCCCCCGCTCTTCGGTCACGACGTCGCCGCTGACCCCGCGCTGCTCGACGGGGTGCATCGGGAGGGAGCGGGTTGGGCCGAGCCGGAGCTCCGCGAACTCGGCAGGCTGGCCGGCACGCCGGAGGCCGCGGACACCGCCCGGCAGGCGAACATTCACCCGCCCGTGCTGAACACCCACGACCGGTACGGCCATCGGATCGACGAGGTGGAGTTCCACCCGGCGTGGCACCGGCTCATGGACACGGCGGTGCGTCACGGCCTGCACGCGACCCCCTGGCGGGACGACAGGCCGGGAGCGCACGTCGCGCGAGCCGCCAAGTTCTACGTGTGGAGCCAACTCGAGGCCGGTCACGGCTGTCCGATCTCGATGACGTACGCGGCGGTGCCCGCGCTGCGCGCGACACCTGAGCTGGCGCAGCGCTTCGAGCCGCTGCTGGCCTCCCGCGAGTACGACTTCGGGTTGCGTGCCCCGGAGGGCAAGCGCGGCCTCATCGCCGGCATGTCGATGACCGAGAAGCAGGGCGGCTCGGACGTGCGCGCCAACGCCACGACCGCGCGACCGGCAGGCGACGGGACATATCTGCTGACCGGGCACAAGTGGTTCACCTCGGCGCCGATGTCGGACCTCTTCCTGACCCTGGCACAGGCACCGGGAGGACTGTCCTGCTTCCTGCTGCCGAGGGTGCTGCCGGACGGCACGCGCAACGCGATGTCCCTGCAGCGCTTGAAGGACAAGCTCGGCAACAAGTCCAACGCCTCGGCGGAGCTCGAGTACGACGGAGCGGTGGGCTGGCTCGTCGGCGAGGAGGGCAGGGGCGTGCGGACCATCATCGAGATGGTCAACACGACCCGGCTGGACTGCGTGCTCGGCTCGGCGGCGGGCATGCGTCTCGGGCTCACGCAGGCCACTCACCACGCGGCGCACCGCAAGGCGTTCGGCAGCTACCTCGTCGATCAGCCGCTGATGCGCAACGTGCTCGCTGACCTCGCAGTGGAGTCCGAGGCCGCGACCACTGTGGCCATGACGCTGGCCGGCACGACCGACGCGGCCTTCAGGCGGCTCGGCCTGGCCGTGACGAAGTACTGGGTGTGCAAGCGGGGTCCGGCGCACGCAGCCGAAGCACTGGAGTGCTTGGGCGGCAACGGTTACATCGAGGACTCTGGCATGCCGCGGCTGTACCGGGAAGCGCCGTTGATGTCGATCTGGGAGGGCTCCGGCAACGTCGCCGCGCTCGACGCGCTGCGCGCGATGGCGCGCGA
>DASYMV010000290.1:0-2784 GCA_036008865.1 Pseudonocardiaceae bacterium
GCGGCGTTCCAGT
Organism: Pseudonocardiaceae bacterium; assembly: GCA_036008865.1. Classification (GTDB taxonomy): domain Bacteria; phylum Actinomycetota; class Actinomycetes; order Mycobacteriales; family Pseudonocardiaceae; genus DASYMV01. Next base: position 14 of record DASYMV010000290.1, read on the forward strand.
ACGCGGGGAACTGCTCCGGCCCGACCTGCAGGTGCAACTGCGTGCTGGTGCACGCGGCTTCGGGCACGATCGAGTCCGCGGTCATGTGCAGACGGTCCACGCCGTCGATGGCGATGTGCAGATCCTCACCGCGCGCCGCGAGGACCTGCTCGTTCAGCAACGCGTAGCGCGGGTTGCTCGACAACGCGTCGATGGCGAGGTGCTCCGCACGCAGGGTGGGCAGGATGCCGATGATCACCAGGTGCGCGCCGACTTCCCTGGCCTTGTCCTCGGCGGTGTTGAGGCTGCGCCGCACGGTTTCCTCGAACGCGGTGATGCCGCCCTCCGCGAGCCTGCGAGGGGCCACGTTGATCTCCAGGTTCCACTGACCGAGTTCGGTCACGAAGTCGGGATCGGCGATGGCCTCCAGCGCTTCGACGTTCTTCATCGCGGGCTCGCCGTGCTCGTCCACGAGGTTGAGCTCGATCTCCAGCCCGGTCATCGGCCGCTCGAAGTCGAATCGTGCGTCGCGCAGCATCCGGGCGAGAACGTCGAGGCAGCGCCTCACCTTCGTGCGGTACCGCGTGCGGTCTTCCCTGGTGAACTCGTGACGCTCCACTTCCTCGCCCATGGCGGCCTCCTCGAGATCGCTGCCCGGACTTCGGTCGGTGAGTCCACTCTGCACCACGAAGCGCCGTTCCGGATTGATCGGGTTCCCCGTGCAGCGGCGTCGCACTCCTGTGATGGAGCCGACAGACGATCACCAGCACCGCCACGACGCCGGTCCGGACGGTCACCACACTGCTCAGACGGCGGGCACGGCGATCGTGGTGACCAGCAGCCCGTCGCGCACGAGCCAGCGGCCGTCGAGCGCGGTCAACGGCCGGCCGTGCAGCAACGGGGGCTCGACGAGGATCCGCGCGGCGAAGGTGCCGTCATCCGGGTCGATCGTGATCGCCGCGTCCTCGAACCCCAGCCATCGCTTCGCCAGCGGATACCACGCCTTGTAGACCGATTCCTTGGCGCTGAACAACAACCGGTCCCAGCGGACCTGGTCGTCCGCCTTCGCCAGCGCGGGCATCCGGTCGAGTTCCTCCGCGAGCGCGACCACCTCCAGCACCCCCTTCGGGGTCGGGGCGTTCGGCTCCGCGTCGATCCCGACGGTCGCGAAGTCCGACGCACGAGCGACGGCCGCGGCGCGATACCCCGTGCAGTGGGTGATGCTTCCGACGACACCGGCGGGCCACAACGGTTCGCGCTTCGGGCCCGGCAGGATCGGCACGGGGCCGATGCCGAGCGTGGCCAGCGCGGCCCGCGCGCAGTACCGGGCGGTCGTGAACTCCCGGCGCCGCTTGTCCACCGACCGTCCGACCACGGCCTCCTCCTCGTCGAACAACGAGGCATCGGGTGGATCGTCGAAGCGGTCGATCGCGGCGATCGGCGGCGGCAGGAGCTGCTCGATCACTGTGCTCCCGCCGGTCGCAGCACGTCGTGCAGCACGGCGCGGGTGAGCCCGCGAGGACGCCACTCCCTCGGGTAGCCGAGGGAGACCTCGTCGAAGCGGACACCGTCGTGCCAGCTCGTCCGCGGAAGGTGCAGGTGCCCGTAGACCATCTGCGTGGCGCGGAAGCGCACGTGCCAGTCCGCGGTGCGCTCGCTGCCGCACCACAGCGCGAACTCCGGGTAGTGCAGGATCCGCGTGGGCTCGCGGACGAGCGGGTAGTGGTTGATCAGCACGGTCGGCAGCCCGGGGTCGCACTCGGCGAGCCGTCGCTCGGTCTCCTCGATCCGCGCCTCGCACCACGACTCTCTGGTCGGGTAGGGGTCCGGGTGCAGGAAGTACTCGTCGGTGCACACGACGCCGGCCGCACGGGCCTTCTCCAGTGCCGATTCCTTCGTCGCGGTGCCCTCGGGACGGAAGGTGTAGTCGTACAGCGTGAACAGCGGGGCCACGGTCACCGGTCCACCCCGGCCCTCCCACACGGGATAGGGGTCCTCGGGCGTGATCACGCCGATGGCGCGGCACATCTCGACCAACTGCTTGTAGCGCAGTTCGCCCCTGGTCTGCACGGGATCGTTCTTCGTCGTCCACAGGTCGTGGTTGCCCGGCGACCACAGCACCGTGTGGAAACGCTCGCGCAGCGTGGTGAGCGTCCACTCGACGTCGTGGAACTTCTCGCCGACGTCCCCTGCGACGATCAACCAGTCCGCGGGGGAGCGAGGTGAGAGTGCCTCGACGATCTGGCGGTTCTCCTGGTAGCTGACGTGCAGGTCGCTGGTGGCGAGCAGGCTTCCCGCCGCGATTCCGGTCGAGCTCACGACCCGGACCTTAGACCCGCGCCGACGGCACGTCAGGTGGTGGAACCTGCGCTCCTTCGTTGCAGGCGGAACGACCGGTCGTCCGTTCGTCGCAGAAGAAGACCCGCTGGCCTCCAGCCCGACGGCCGTGCGCCGCGCGACCTGCCCGTTCATCCGGTCGTCCGGACGCACTCCTTCCCACGGCCGCGCTTTCGTTCCTACCGTGGCCGTCATCACCCAGCGCCGCTCGCTGAGACCGACCCACTGTCCTGGCGGAGGACACCATGCACGAACCGCAACGCGCCCGAGCGATCGATCCTCGGCCGGTTCGGCCCGTCCGGGCCGCTCGTCAGGCGCGCCCGTACCTGCACGCGGCAGGCGCCTCGGAACGACACGGCCTCGCCGGCGAAATCGCCGTGAGCACGATGATGCGCAGCGGCCGGCGCACTGAGCCCGTCCACCAGGACTCGCGAGTCGCCGACCACGTCGGCCGC
>DASYMV010000291.1:0-7858 GCA_036008865.1 Pseudonocardiaceae bacterium
GGGGGAAGTCGGACCGCCCAGGTCGGCGCAGCACGCGCCGGCCGACTTGAGTTGTGGAGTGTCGCCGTGGAACTTCCCGAGAACTTGCTCTACACCCCCGAGCACGAGTGGGTGGACTGGGTGCCGGGCACCCGAGAGCCCGTCGCCGTCGGCATCACCGGCTACGCCGCGGAGTCGCTGGGTGACATCGTCTTCGTGCAGCTGCCCGAGGTGGGCGAGCGGGTCACGTCCGGCCAGGTCTGCGGTGAACTCGAGTCGACCAAGTCCGTCAGCGACCTCTACGCCCCGGTGAGCGGTGAGGTCGTCGAAGTCAACGGCGCCGTGGTGGACGATCCCGCGGTCATCAACGCTGATCCGTACCGCGGTGGTTGGCTCTTCAAGGTCCGGGTCGAGAACGCGGAGGGCCTGCTCACCGCGGCCCGATATGCAGAACTCGCAGTCTGAGGAGCTGGCAGCGATGGCGATCAGCGTCTTCGACCTCTTCTCGGTGGGCATCGGGCCGTCGAGCTCGCACACGGTCGGACCGATGCGAGCGGCCTCGATGTTCGCGACGCGCCTGCACGACCGCGGGTTGGTCGGCTCGGTCGGGCGGCTGCACGTGGAACTCTTCGGATCGCTTGGCGCAACCGGGCACGGGCACGGCAGTCCCAAGGCGGTACTCCTGGGGCTGGAGGGAGAGCAGCCCGATCTGGTCGATCCCGCCGCGGCGGAGCGTCGCGTCGAGGAACTGCGCAAGACGCGACGGTTGCGGCTGGGCGGTGAGCGGGAGATCGACTTCGATCCGGACGTGCACCTGGTGATGCACCGGCGCAAGTCGCTTCCCCTCCACCCCAACGGGATGAGCTTCGAGGCGTTCGACCCGTCGGGTGCTTCGCTGGACCGCGCCGTGTACTACTCCGTCGGCGGCGGTTTCGTCGTCGACGAGAACGCGAGCGGTGCGGACCGGATCAAGCCGGACACCACTGCGCTACCGCATCCGTTCCCCACCGGGGACGAACTGCTCGCACGCACTCGGCAGACCGGACTGTCGATCAGCGAGATGATGCTCGCCAACGAGCAGGTCTGGCGCTCCGAGGCGGAGATCCGTTCCGGTCTGCTCCACATCTGGCAGGTCATGCAGGAGTGCGTGGAACGCGGCTGTATCGAGCAGGGCGTGCTGCCCGGCGGGCTGAAGGTGCGCCGTCGCGCGGCGGAGATGCACAAGCGGCTCGCCGGTGAGCACTACGCGACCGACCCGCTGCGGGTCATGGACTGGGTGATGCTGTTCGCGCTGGCGGTCAACGAGGAGAACGCCGCCGGCGGTCGCGTCGTCACCGCGCCGACCAACGGCGCGGCTGGGATCGTCCCTGCGGTGCTGCACTACTACACGCGGTTCGTGCCCGGCGCCTCCGACGACGGAGTCGTGCGTTTCCTGCTCACCGCGGGCGCGATCGGCGTGCTGTTCAAGGAGAACGCGTCGATCTCGGGTGCGGAGGTCGGATGCCAGGGCGAGGTCGGTTCGGCGTGCTCGATGGCCGCCGGTGGCTTGGCCGAGGTCCTCGGTGGCACACCGGAGCAGGTGGAGAACGCCGCCGAGATCGCGATGGAGCACAACCTCGGATTGACCTGTGATCCGATCGGCGGCCTGGTGCAGATCCCGTGCATCGAACGCAACGCGCTCGCGTCGATCAAGGCGATCACGGCCGCGCGCATGGCGTTGCGCGGCGACGGCTCTCACTTCGTGTCCCTGGACAAGGTCATCAAGACCATGCGGGAGACCGGCAAGGACATGAAGGTCAAGTACAAGGAGACCGCCCGCGGCGGCCTGGCCGTCAACGTCATCGAGTGCTGAGAAACCGGCTCTGGCCAGCGTGAAGAGGTCTCGGTAATGCTCGTGGCCCCATTCACACTGCCGCACGGCCTGACCTTGGTTGTTCACCGCTCACCCTCTGCCGTCCGCACGGTGGGGCCTGCACCGCGCGCCGGTCGTCATGGGGTGTGAGTGGCGGCGGGGAGCGGTGAGCGACGCAGCAACAGGACGACGAACCCGAGAGCGCCGCGGTAGCCGCCCAGCCAACTGGTGCGGTGGGACGCGGATGTGTTCAGGGCTTGCTCGCTGTCGGGCTGTCCGGGGTGGTCGAGCGCCCACTGGGCCAGGGTGCCGGTCCAGCACCATTCGTACTCGTCCCATTCGTCGATGGTGCTGACGTGCCCGTACACCGGTGTCCATCCGTCGGCGACGACTTGGGCGACCGTTGCCGGCAGATCGGCGAATTTCTGCTGACCGTCCTCGATTTCTGCGCGGGTGTCCTCATCCGGCTCGCGCTCCCAGAAGCAGTCGCCGAGCAGAACGACTCCGTCCACTGCGAGGTGGTGTCGGGCGGCGTCCAGGGCGGGCAGCAATCCGCCGAACGCGTACGCGGCGCCAACGCTCAGCACCACGTTCGCCTTCCGGGCCGAGCGGTACTTCCGCACGTCGTGCTGCTGCAGTTCGAGCCGGCCTGCGAGGCCGAGTTGCGTCACCTGCTCACGGGTTCGGGCGAAGCCCTCGCCCGAGATGTCGATCCCTACCGCTGTTGCGCCTTCGTGGGCCTGCAGCGCATGCGGCAGCCAGGTACCTTCACCGCAACCCAGATCGAGCAGGTGATCGTCTCGCCGGCGGACGGCACGGTTGAGGAGGCGGCTGACGGCGCTGTCGCTGAGCGGTGCGGCTATTGGGTGGTCCGCGTGCGCCAAGGCGCTGAGCAGCTGGCGATTCACCGGTGGAGTCCGCCACAAGACGATCAGCGCTCGACCGCCTTTTCCAAGCCACATCATGCGCGCCACGAGACGTCGCGGGAGCAACCACGATGGAATTCCGGGAAGCTCTGGCGGTGGCGTCCCGGTGGATCACCGAGCATGCCAGCGAGATCCCGAACCCGGGCAGCACCTCACCGCCGGACCTGCGGCGGCGCGAACCCCCGGATCGAAGATCGAATCCTCGATTCTCTTGTCGTGACAACACTCTCCCAATGAGTTGGAGAATTCTGCGGCATTTGTTGCTTCAGTGTCGACCGAAGCCATCTCGTCGGACACGTGAGCCGAACTCCCACCCGCGCTTGTGGCCGCTACGGCAAAACCTCTTACCGGCCAAGGAAAGCTGGGGGAGATCACCGATTTGTCGGAGCTCGTTGTACGAGAAAGTTCAAGCACAGCAAGAAGTTGCGGTGTGATGACGGCTGCGTAAGCTGGAGGTTGAAGCACCGCCGTCATGTCTTTTGTGGCCGCCCGGTGAACATGCCCGGGGAGTAGCAGCGGGCACGACGGCACCGTTCTCTTCACGCCCCAACCACATCAGGTGAATGCTGTGTCCCAGGAGAAACAGTCAACGACCACCAACGTGCAGGCCCAACACGGCGACGTCCGTGTGGAGCAGCTCAAGCAGAAGTACGGCGATATGGCTGAACTGACCGTCGACGAACTGCGTGACCGCGCACGCCAACAGGGAATCAAGAGCCCCTCGGAGAAGAACAAGGAAGAGCTGCTGCAAGAGCTGACGAGCGGCGGCAAGGGCGGTAGTGGCGGTAGTGGTGGGGGCGGTAAGAGCTGACTTTCAACACAGATCGACAGACAGCACGCGTGCGGCATTCGTGTCCTGCAACGCGATGAGTGCCGCACGCGTGCTGCGAACTACGAGGCTCGAGGCCGGAAGATCGTCACGACCACTCGAAGGCCGCGCAGGCCGCTGATCACCAACAGGTTGTAGCCGAACGCCTGGTGCAGACAGATGGACGGAGTCAGCTGCGGGTCGCTGTCGGCGCCGAGCAGCAGTACGGCCATCACGCCGGATGTCGCACCGAGCACGGTGAGCATGAGCTGGTGCAGCAGGCCGGTGACGAACTGCCGATCGCGCTCGTCGGCGAACAGGCGCACGTTCAAGCCCAGGCGCCCCTGCTCGAGCGCACCGGTGACCCGATCGACCCGGCGTGGCAACCGCCGCAGGATCGGCAGCGCGGCGTGCAGTTCCTCGATCGCCGTGCGCCGCAACGACTCCGGGGTCAGGTGCGCGCTGGTCTGAGCGCTGACGAACGTCCGCAACTCAAACACGATGTTGAACCCCGGAGCGATCGCGCGGAGTGTGCCCTCCAGCGTGGCGAGCGTGCGGAACACCGCGGCGACCTCCGGCGGAATGCCCATCCACAGCGGTGCACGAGCCTGAAGAGGCTGCCGGACATCTCGACGTCCGGCCGCATCCCCGCGCCGAGGTGCCGCGCCGTGAACTGCCCCAGTGCCCGTTCCCACTGCTGCTCGTCGATGTCCTCGGGCTTGCTCACCAGCTCCAGCAACGCGTCGCACATCGCGGCGGATCGGCGCGGTCGACTGGCAGCAGCAGCTTCTGCTTCTGCAACGCCGAACGCAGCTGCGCGTCGATCCGCCCCACCGAACCGACGTCCAGCATTCCCAGGCGCCCGTCGTCGAGCAGCATGATGTTGCCGGGCTGCGGGTCCGCGTGGAAGACGCCGTCGAGGATCACCTGCCGCAGTACGTGCGAGTTCCGTCCGGTCCGCGCCACGCTCGGCGAGCACCTCATGGCCGATCGCACGGGTCTGTCTGATCGTGCGGCCGACACCGCCGCGATGTTGCGCGCCTCGACCTGCAAGTCGAGTTCTTCCCGCAACGCCATGGCGGATCCCTCCGCCAAGTTCTTCACACCGATCGAGCGTCCCCAGCGCGTCCGTGCCTGAAGCGTGTTGGCCGGCCGGGCGACGATGTCGAGGTCGTCCTCGGTCATCCGCCTGGCTCCGGGCCGTTGCACCTTCACCACGACCTCGGCGTCCGAGTGCAACCGTGCGCGGTGTACCCGGGCGATGGACGCGGCTGCGATCGGCTCCGCGTCGAACTCGGCGAAGACGGCCGCCGGCGCAGCGCCGAGTTCGGCGGTGAGCACCTCGCGCACCTGCTCCCGTGGCGCCGGCGGCACCGTGTCCTGCGGCTTGGTCAGCTCGTCGACGAATTCGATCGGCAGCAGGTCGGGGTGCGTCGACAACACCTGTCCGAGCTTGACGACGGTGACACCGCCGTCTTCCAACGCCAGTCGCAGTGATCGAGCGAGCCTCGCCCCGCCGGTCTCGGTGCGTTCGCGTCCTCGCAGCTGCTCCGGTCGTGTCCGGATCCGGCATCGCGTGGAAGATGCCGCGCGACACCCACAGGCTGATCACGCACGCGATCGCGGTGCGGAGCAGGCCGATGCGCAGGCCGAGGATTCTTCTGGCCGCCAGGGACATCCCCAGGACCAGCAGTGCGAATGTCAGCGGAACACCGAAGGTGTACAGCAGGAAGTCGTTCATCCCCTCCGCGTTCGATCGCTTGCACGCAGGCTGGGGGAGCTTCCCTGAGAATCGGAGAGATCCGACCAATAAGTGTTCACGGATGTGAAGCTATTGACGCAACGTGAGGAACTCCTTACGGTTCTGGGTCGAAAGATCGGATGATTCGCCGCCTTTGACCCACGACCAAGTGAGGTGCCCACGGTGGTTGAGCTGAACCGACGGACGTTGCTCGGCGCGAGCCTTGCCGGAGTCGCCGGGGGAGTGCTCGCCCCGCGCATCGCACTCGCCCAGCCCGCTGCGGAGTCTGTCGACACGAACAGTGTCGTCGCCGACGTGCTTCACGGCGAGAACGGCTGGAAGGAGTTCCTGAGCGCCGCCGACCTCGTCTGGCAACAGATGCCCAGGACCTGGTACGACGGGCCGTACCTGGGCAACGGCTTCCTCGGCTCCGGCATCTACGCCGAGCCGAACGCCAACGCCGTCCGCTTCAACGTCCAGCACAGCCAGGTGCAGGACCACCGCCCGGAGTTCGGGTCCCTCTTCGGACTCGCGCGGCTGCCGATCGGCTACTTCACCCTCGAACCCGTCGGTGCGATCACCGCGATCGACTGGCGACTCGACATCTGGAACGCCGAACTGGTCGGCACGATCACCACGGCAGCGGGCAGTCTCAAGCTCCGCGGGATCGTGCACAGCAGACGCTCGGTCCTCGCCGTCGAGGTGCAGCCGACCGACGGTGAACGCGACTTCAAGTGGGTCTTCCACCCGTCAGTCGCGGTCAGCCCGCGCACCGACCCGAAGTTCGGCAAGCCCGCGCCCGAGGGTTACCAGCCCAACCCACCGGCGACCATCCAGACCAACGGCGATGCCCACCTCTCCGTACAAGGCCTGCTGGCAGGCGGCGAGCACGTGACCGCGTGGCGCGAGGTCACCCGTGGTACCCGGCGCACCCTTTGCACCACGGTCGCCTGGTCGCATCCGGAGCGCACAGCGGTGCGTGAGGCGCTGTCCACATTGAACTCGAGTGGCGCTGCGTTCGAGGTGCTGGTCCAGGACCACCGTGCCTGGTGGCACGACTACTACCGCAAGAGCTTCCTGTCCATTCCGGACGGGCGGTTGCAGAGCTTCTACTGGATCCAGTTGTACAAGGTCGCGTCAGCGGCCCGCGAGAAAGCGCCGGTCATGGCGACCTCCGGCCCGTGGCTCGAGCCGACGCCGTGGCCCGCGACGTGGTGGAATCTCAACGTGCAGTTGGAGTACTGGCTGATCCACGGCTCCAACCACCTCGAACTCGACGCCGTCACGTACTCGCTGGACAAGTTCCGCGACCGCCTGGTCGAGCAGGTCGCCGAGCCGTACCGCTCGGACTCCGCGGGCATCCCGCGCACCACCGACATGACCCTCCTCAACGGCAGTGGCACGGGCACGAGTGGTTTCGCCGTCGGCATTCCGGGTCAGGACCCGCCCACGCCGGAGGTCGGCGACCTCACGTGGGCGTTGCACAACGTGTGGCTGTCCTACCGGCACACGATGGACGAGCGCATCCTGCGCGACGTGTTGTTCCCGTTGCTGCGCAGGGCGATCAACTACTACCTGCACTTCCTGACCAAGGGCGGCGACGGCAAGCTCCACCTCCCGCCGACGTTCTCACCTGAGTACGGCGTCAACGCACCGGACTGCAACTACGACCTGTCCCTGATCCGGTGGGGCTGCAGGACGCTGATCGACTCGGCGAAACTGCTGCGGATCGACGACCCGCTCGCCAAGCGGTGGCAGGAAGTCCTCGACACCCTGGTGCCCTACCCGGTCGACGCCAACGGCTACATGATCGGCGCAGGTGTGCCGTTCGCGAAGTCGCACCGGCACTACTCGCACATGCTGCAGGTCTACCCGCTCTACGAGATCACCTGGGAGCAGCCGCAGTCCCGCGAGCTGATCGACAAGTCGCTCAACCACTGGGTGAGCTTCGAAGGAGCGCTGCAGGGCTACACCTTCACCGGTGCGGCCTCGATGTCGGCGCAGATGTTGCGCGGTGACAAGGCGGAGTTCTACCTCGGTGAGCTGCAGCGCCGGTTCATCCAGCCGAACACGATGTACAAGGAGAGCGGACCGGTCATCGAGACACCGCTGTCAGCGGCGCAGTCGTTGCACGACATGCTGTGCCAGAGCTGGGGCGGCGTGATCCGGCTGTTCCCCGCGGTGCCGACGTCGTGGAAGGACGTGGTGCTGCACGATTTCCGGACGCAGGGCGCGTTCCTGATCAGCGCCGTGCGCAAGGGCGGTGTGACGCAGTGGTTGCGCGTGCGCAGTGAGGCAGGTGCGCCGTGCGTGCTGCGGCCGGGTATCGCGGGAGATCTGACCGTCCGGGACCACCGAGGCGGACAGCTGCGGTGGCACACCTTGCCGGGAGGTGACATCGAGGTGGAGCTGCGTCGCGGCGAAGAGGCCGTGGTGTACCGCGAGGGCGATCGGCCGGACTTCTCGATCGCCCCGGTCGCACCCAACGGCCCGGCCGCTCCCTGGGGGCTCCCCGCCTGAGGTGAACCTTCGTCGTGGGCCCGCCGCGGCGG
>DASYMV010000292.1:0-12857 GCA_036008865.1 Pseudonocardiaceae bacterium
GCTGCCGCACGAACGCGAGCGCGTCGCCCCCGGACACGGTCTGCGTTCCCCGGCGGAAGTTCGCGCCGGAGTCCGGGTCGCTGGTGGCGTTGTTGAGGCACACCTGCACACCGCCGATCACCTCGGTCAACAGGTAGAAGCCGTAGAGGTTGATTTCGGCGTAGTGGTCGACGCGCAGGCCCGTGAGTTCCTGAACGGTCTGCACCAGTGCGCGCCTGCCCGCCTGGTCGGACTCCTTCTCGCGCTCCGCGCCGTCGCCGGCCCCTTGTTCCCGCAAGCGCTGCGCGGTGTTGAACTTCGTCACGCCGTACGCCGCGTTGATCTTGTCCTCGCGGTGACCGGGAATCGGCACGTAGGTGTCGCGGGGGATCGAGATCGCGTGTGCCTTGCCGCCGTCGTGCGGAACTCGGATCACGATGATCGTGTCGGTGTTCACGCCGTCGCTGGCCTCGGTGCGCAGTTGCTTGAGCACCGACATGGGCAGCGGCCGGCCCTGCGCGTCGGTCCTGCTGTCGCTGCCGACCAGCAGGACGTCCGTGGCGCCGTCGTCGGCGGGGGGCGTGTTCGGAACCTCGGACAGGACGTTCAGCACGTCGGTCGTGTTGACGCTCTGCTGCACCCGCTGGAGGGTCGCCCACCCGTAGCCCGAGGCGACGAGCGCGGTCGTGGACAGCAGCGCGACCAGAACCCGTCCGGTGGTGAGTGCGGCTCTTCTCCCGCGAGTGAACGTCACGACGATCAGGCTAACGAGCACGTGCTGCGGCACGAGGCGATTCGCCGCACGCGTTCGTGTGGACGTGCGTCAGTTCACGCACAGCAGGCTGTCGCCACTGGTGACCAGCGGGGCGGTGCTGGGTGCGGCAGCGCTCGACGGCGTCGAGGCGCCGGTGGCCGGGTTCGTGGCGGCCTGCGTACTGGACTGCCCGGACGCCCGGCTGCCCAGTCCGGTGTAGTCGGTGCCGAGGTACACGTCGACGTGTCCGCTCTGGAGCGTCTCGTCCAACCGGGTCGTCGCCTGGCTGCCCAGCGCCTGGACGACCTGGTGGGCAGCCGGCTCGTCACCACTGCCGTAGTGCACAACCGTCGTCTCCACGACCGGTGCGCTGGCGGGCTTTCCCTTGACAAATCCCTTGGTGCCCAACGCGTCCAGCACGGACGCGGCCAGTCCGGAGGTGTTCGACGCGTTGTACGCCGACACGGTGATGCTCGAGTTCGGCACCGCGCTCGTGCTGCCCGGCGCGCGGTTCGTCGTGGTGTCGGACGCGAGGCCGCTGATGAACTGCCGCACCTGCGCCGGGTTGACCGACAGCACGTTGCCGTCCTGCGTGACATCACGCGAATCACCGACCGGGATCGTGCGGAACTGGATGTTGCCGCCCACGAGGCCCTGCATCTGCTCGGCGAAGGTCGTGATGTCCCAGCCCTGGCTCAGCACCACCGACTTCTTCACCGCCGAGACGAGGTCGTCCAGTTTCGCGGTGTCGGTCAGCGTGCCCGTGGACAGCACCTTCTTGGCCAGCGCGCCGATGAACACCTGCTGCCGCACGATGCGGTCGAGGTCACCGCCTGGCAGGTTCTTGCGCTGACGGACGAACGACAGCGCGTTCGCGCCCTCGACGATCTGCGGTCCCTTCCGGAAGTTCGCGCCGGAGTCCGGCTCGCTCGTCGCCTCCTTCAGGCACACCTCGACGCCCCCGATCGCCTTGGTGACCTCGTAGAAGCTGGCGAGGTTGACCTCCGCGTAGCGGTCGATGGTCACTGAACCGCCGGTGAGGTTCTCGATGGTCTTGATCAGCGTCTTGCGTCCGGCGAGGGTCGACTCCTGCTCGATGCGGGCGGAGTCGGTCACGCCCTGGTCGCGCAGTTCCTGCGCGATGGTGTTCTTCTGCCGGGCGAAGGCCGAGTTGAGCTTGTGCCTGCCGAAGTCGTCGGCGATGTCGACGTACGAGTCGCGCGGGAAGGAGAAGGCGATCGCGCGGGTGCCGTCGACGGGGATGTGCACCAAGATCATCGTGTCGGTGTTCATCTCACCGTCGGGCCGCCCTCCGTTGAGCAGGTCGAGGACCTCCTTGGAGAGCGGATTGCCCTGCGCGTCGGTGCGGCTGTCGATGCCGACCAGGAGGATGTCGACGGCTCCGTCGAGCGGCTTGCGCCCGGCGTTCGCGGCGGCGGCGACCGAGGACGGGATCACGTCGGTCGTGGTCACGCCTTCGTTCAGCGTTCGGAAGAACGTCCACCCGTACCAGGTGATTGCGATGACAACGGCGGACAACAGGGCGACGATGGTGCGCCAGGTGATCAGCAGGGCACGCAACGTGTTCGACTGATGCGCGAAAGCCGTGGCGGGAGGATCACCGCCGTCCGATGTTCCCGCTGTGAATGGCGTACTGCCGTCCACTGGTCTTCCTCCCCCACGTACCTGCGCTGCACCACAGATTAGTCCGGACAGCTGAGAACGCGTTCCGGTCTTCGGTTGTACGGGAGACGCTGTAACGACACCGTGGGTTGCACGGTCGTCTGCACGGAAGACGCTGTAACGACACCTCGGGTTGCACGGTCGTCGCCGTGACAGACTTCGACCGGAGCACTTCGAGGGCGGGAGACGGTGTGTGATGCGCGTACTGGTGACGGGCGGGGCCGGGTTCATCGGCTCGCACTACGTGCGGGAGCTGGTGTCAGGTGCCTACCCGGCGTTCGCCGACGCCGAAGTCGTGGTGCTGGACAAGCTCACCTACGCGGGCAACGAGGCGAACCTCGCACCGGTCGCCGACGACCCCCGGTTGCGCTTCGTCCGAGGCGACATCTGCGACTCCGCGTTGGTCAGCGACGTGATGAGGGGAACGGACGTGGTGGTGCACTTCGCCGCCGAGTCCCACGTGGACCGTTCCATCACGGGCTCCGCGGACTTCGTGCTGACCAACGTGCTCGGCACCCAGACCCTTCTGCAGGGCGCACTCGAGGCGGGCGTGGGCAAGTTCGTGCACGTGTCCACCGACGAGGTGTACGGGTCGATCGACGAGGGTTCCTGGTCCGAGGACCACCTGTTGGAGCCCAACTCCCCGTATTCGGCGTCCAAGGCGTCGTCCGACCTGCTGGCCCGCTCCTTCCACCGCACGCACGGTCTGCCGGTGTCGATCACTCGGTGCTCGAACAACTACGGCCCCTACCAGTTTCCGGAGAAGGTCGTCCCGCTGTTCGTGACCAACCTCATCGACGGGCGCAAGGTGCCGCTCTACGGTGACGGCCTCAACGTCCGCGACTGGTTGCACGTCGCCGACCACTGCCGCGGCATCCAGCTCGTCGCCGAGGGCGGCCGGGCCGGTGAGATCTACAACATCGGCGGCGGCACCGAGCTCACGAACCGCGAGTTGACCGAGCGGCTGCTCGAGGCGACCGGCACCGACTGGTCGTCCGTCGAGGTCGTCACGGACCGCAAGGGCCACGACCGGCGTTACTCGGTGGACATCACCAAGATCAGTGCAGAGCTGGGCTACGCGCCGCAGGTCGACTTCGCCGAGGGACTCGCGGGCACGGTCGCCTGGTACCGCGACAACCGCCGGTGGTGGGAGCCGCTCAAGCACCGCGCCGCCCTGGCCGGGAGCTGATCGCGTTGTCGCTCGCACTCCTGGTGCCCGGCGGGCACGGCCAGCTCGGTCACGACCTGCGCGTGCTCGCCCCCCGTGATGGTTTCGTGCACGCCCCCTCGTCGAGCGAGCTCGACATCACCGACGGCGCAGCCGTGCAGGACGCCGTCGCGAGGCTGGCCTCCTGCGCGCGCGACTCCGGCCTGCGGCCGGTGCTGATCAACGCCGCCGCCTACACGGCGGTCGACGCCGCCGAGTCGGACGAACAGCGCGCTTTCGAGGTCAACGCGACAGGACCGGGGCTGCTCGCCGCAGCGTGCGCGCGGCACGACGTACCGCTGGTGCACGTCTCCACGGACTACGTGTTCGCCGGTGACGCCTCGCGTCCGTACGAGCCCACCGACGAGACGGGACCGCGATCGGCGTACGGGCGCACCAAGCTCGCCGGTGAGCGGGAGGTGCTGGGGACCTGGGAGCGGTCCTGGGTCGTGCGCACGGCGTGGGTGTACGGCAGCGGTGGTGGCAATTTCGTCAAGACGATCGCCCGTCTGGAAGGCGAGCGCGAATCGCTGTCCGTCGTGGACGACCAGTGCGGCGCCCCGACGTACTCGGCCGACCTCGCCGCAGGACTGCTGGAGCTCGCTGGGCTGGCTGTGTCCGGTGACGAACCCCGCCAGCGCGTGCTGCACGCGACCGGCGCCGGTGAGACGACCTGGTTCTCCTTCGCCCGCGCGATCTTCTCGGAGTTGGGTGCGGACCCGGAACGGGTTCGCCGGTGCCGCACCGAGGACTTCCCGCGCCCGGCGCCTCGTCCGGCCTACTCGGTGCTGTCCGGCAAGTCGTGGGCCGAGGCAGGACTGACCCCGTTGCGCCCGTGGCGGGACGCGCTCTCGGCCGCCTTCGACGCGGGGATCATCGCCCGCTGACCTGTTCGGATCGCAGGTGTTCGGTCATGCGCGACGTGTCCTGATCAGGTTTCCCGCCACGACACGCCGGTGGGGCGCTCGGCGGAGGTGAGGAACTCCTTCAGCGCGCCCGCGAGGACGTCGAGCGGGACGCCGCTGCCCGGCGGGTACTCGACGTACTCGGAGGAGTAGCCGGGGGAGGAGGGCTCTCCCGCGGACGTCGCGTAGGCGTGGTCGGGATCCGCGTAGGACAGGTAGCCGTACCCCTGCCCCACCGCCGCCGTGACGTCGTGGTCGGGGATCCTGACCTCGCCCGGTGTGCCGAGCAGCCCTTCGACGTCGTCGATGAAGTCCCGTGCCTGGTGCTCGATCACCGCCGGGCCGACGCTCGTCGCCGCGAGCCGTGTGAGCAGGGCGTCCACCTCGTCGGCGGTGTCGACGGTCGCCAGTTCGGCCGCATCGGGGTCGTCCGGGTTGTCGATGGGCCACACGGCCGTGAAACTCATTCGTGCAGTCTCCTCGTCGGCGCCGGCACCGGCGAAGGGATCTTGGCAGCAGGTGTGCGAGACGTCCACGTCATCCGGTGATCGTCACCGTCGTGTCGCGCCACGTGACAACTCCTCACCTCGTGCCGTCAGCGGCTCGCCGCGCGGCGGTAGGCAGCGACTGTCGCGTCCGCGCACCGCCTCCAGGTGAACTCGGCGGCGTGCGCGCGGCGCGCGGCCTGTGCGGCTGCTGTCGGTGGGTCCTCCACGGCCTCGACGAGCGCTTGAGCGAGCGCGGCGGCGTCACCCACCGGCACGTACGTCGCGTGGCCTCCGGCCACCTCGCGCAGCGCCGGCACGTCCGAGCACACCACGGGGACGTTGCACGCCAGGGCTTCGAGAACGGGGAGCCCGAAACCCTCGTCACGCGAAGGCAGCACGAGCGCGGAAGCCCCGGCGACCACGCTGCGCAGGTGCACGTCGGAGAGATAACCGGTGCGCAGGACGCGACCGTCCGCTCCGGACTCGCCCGGACCAGCGAGCACGAGCGGTGGCAACGACGGCTCGGACGCGTGAGCCTTCACGAGCGTGCCGAGCCCTTTGCGGGGGCTGTCCGCACCGACGAAGAGCACGTACTCACGCGGCAGACCGAGTCGTGCGCGCAGCGCGTCGTCCGGCGGCCGGGCGGCGAACCACGCCGGGTCGACGCCGAGGGGTGTCACGGCGATCCGGTCCTGCGGCACGCCGAGCCGCTCGGCGACCGTCCGCGCGACCGCGTGCGTCGGAGTGCAGACGACGTCCGCGCTCTGCGCGGATCGGCGCACCAGTTCGGGGAGGCGGCGATCTGACGGCGGCAGGTCCTCGGGCGCGTCCAGGAAGGCGAGGTCGTGGATCGTCGTCACACCGCCCGCCCGGATCGTCGGGGGCAGTACGAAGTTCGTCGCGTGCATGACGTCGGTGAAGCCGGTGAGCAGTTCGACCGGGGGGAACGGTGCGCGCAACCAGAACTGGCGCAGCATCCGGGCCGACACCGGCAGCCCGCGGGCCACGACCTCGTGCGGGAGCACCGTGCGCAGCGCGCGCCAGCCCCGCAGGGTGAACGCCACCGCTCGCACGTCGACCTCGTCCGGCATCGAGGCGAGCTCCTCGGCCAGCGCCGCGGTGTACCGGCCGATGCCGGTCCGGTGACCGAGCAGAGGAGTGCCGTCGAGAAGCACCCTGAGCGGTCTGCCGGCTCTAGCCATTCGCACCTCCGCGAAGTCGGGACGCTGCGATTTTCCGCAACCTGCCGGTCGCCCGTTTGGCGAGCTCCGTCGGGCCGCCCGCGTCGAGGTACTCCCGCACGAGGTTCAGGTCGCGCTGGAACTTGTCCCGCGTGCTGAGCGGCTGGTTGCGCACCATCGGTGCCGAGCCGGGGAGCCGGTCGGCGGACGGCCTCGGGTTGCGGCAGAACTCGACCAGCGGTGCGAGCACCGTCTCCCAGGTGAAGCGCTCGCGCACGACGGCGATGCGCTCCCGGCACGCGGTGGCGAACTCGTCGTCGTAGAGCACCTTCTCCAGGGCTGCGGCGAGGGCGTCCGGATCTTCGGCGGGCACCACGACGCCGAGTTGCTCTCGCTGTACCAGGTCGGCGAAGGAGTCGCCGTCCGTGGTGACGATCGGCAGGCCCGACCACAGGTAGTCGAGCACCCTGGTGCGGAAGGCGAAGGTCGTCTCCACGTGCTCGAAGTGCGTGGTGACACCGCAGTTCGCGTCCAGCAACCAGTTCTGCCGGTCGTTGTACGGCACCCACGTCTCGTTGAAGAACACGTGCCGTCCGGTGAGGCCGAGCCGTTCGGCGAGCGCTCGGGTCTGCCCGGAGATGTCCATGTCCGGCACCTCGGGGTTGGGATGCTTCATCCCGAGGAAGAACAGCTTCAGGTCGGAGTGCTCGCTGCGCAGCCGGTCCACCGCGTGCACGAGGGTCAGCGGATCGAACCAGCTGTAGACCCCGCCCGCCCAGATCACGACCTTGTCCGATGTGGAGATCCCCGGCACCACGCCCTTGATGGCGGGTGCGGTGCGCTGCGGTGGCTTGCCGGGAAGTCCGAAGGGGACCACGGCCAGCAGTGAGCGCACGGTCGGGTCGTTGTCGTAGAGGGCCGGGGTGAGCCGTCCCAGCGACGCGAGGTGACCGAGCCAGAAGTGTCGCTGGCGCTCCGAGGCGCACAGGAAGAAGTCACCGCGTCCCAGCTGGGTGTTCAGGACCTTGGTGACACCCAACAGGTCCAGCTCGCGCTGCTCGTCGGTGTCGTCCTTGCCCTGCTCCAGCAGTTCCAGGTGCATCGGGTCGTACACGTCGCAGACCACGATCTTGGTGGAGTTCTTGCGCTTGAGCTCCGGGATCATCTCCAGGACGTGGCCCTGCAGCACGACCACGTCCGCCCACTCGACGTGCGCAGCGAGATCCCTCGGCTTGGCGCGCAGCACCGGGAACGGCGCCTCGAGTGGTGCGCACAGCGGGTTCACGGTCACCAGCCGGACGTCGTGCTCACCGCCGAGCGCTTCGGCCGTGTTCCACGCACGGATGGCGGGACCGGCCATCCGTTCGGAGATCGCGTCACCGGTGATGACCAGGATCCGGCGTGGACGACCGAAGGCCTCCTCCAGACCGAAGACCTCGACGAGGACGTCGTGCGCGGCGAGGTAGCGCGGCAGCGGGTAGGCGGGCTCCATCGCCTTGCGCATCAGCGGAACCAGATCGGCGTCGGTCCGCAGCCGGGCTGCCTGTTCGGTCTTGCGGGACTCGGCCAGCGACGGCAGTTGCTCGACGAACTGGTCGATCGCGAGGAAACCGGCGAGCGACTGACGCGCGATCGGCACGGGCGCCGCGTCCTGCGCCGGGTCCGCCGGACGGCGGGTGATCTCCAGCTGGGTCGGGTCGATCTCGCCGCGGGCGGTCGCGCGCCGGACCACCAGTGCCAGTGCCGCGGGCAGGACCTTCGCCAGCGTCTCGTCGGAGAGGTTCTTGTAGAGCGCCGCGAGAGCGTTGCGTTCCAACAGGAACAGTTCGCGACTGGAATCGATGTCCGACATCGACGCGTGGTGGCGGTGGTAGGTCAGCGACGCCGGCTCGTAGCGCACCCGCCAACCGCGCAGGTTCATCCGCCAACCGAGGTCGACGTCCTCGTAGAACATGAAGAAGCGCTCGTCGAAGCCACCGAGTTCGCGATACACCGACGCGCGGACGAAGAGCGCGGAGCCGGTGCCGAACAGCACGTCCCGCGGGGCGTCGTGGGTGCCGTCGTCGGGTGAGCCCGCATGACGCTTGTAGCCCATGCCGAACCAGGTGAGACCGGCGTCGACGAAGTCGATGTGCTCGCCGTCCCAGTCCAGCACCTTGCTCGCCACCGCGCCGACGGTCGGCTCGCGGCGCAGCACCTCGACCGCCGTGCGCACCCAGTCGGGGTGTGGCCGGGCGTCGTTGTTGAGGAAGGCGAGCACCGAACCGGTGGCGTGCTCGGCGCCGAGGTTGCAACCACCCGCGAATCCCAGGTTCTCCGGCGCCTCGACCACCTCGACATCGGGTGCGGCCTGCCGGATGCGCTCGGCACTGCCGTCACCCGAGGCGTTGTCCACGCAGATGAGCTGCAGGTTCTCCGCCGGGTAGTCGAGTTCACCGGCAAGTGCGCGCAGGCACGTGACGGTGTCGTCCGTTCCGCGGTAGTTCACCACGACAACGGACACCACGGGCAGGGATGCCTGCGCCATTCGTCCCCCTCGATCCACAACGGTGCGACCCCAAGCCTGCCTCATCGCTCTGCGAGGTGTCCGGCGAGACCACTTGATGCGGTGAAGACCACGCTCGACGAGGAGCCAGCTGGTTTGCTTACCGCGTGACACAGGACGTTTCGCGTGGTCCCAAGGTGCTGGTGCGGCTCTGCGGCTTGCTGGTCGCGCTGGCACTCGGTGCGATCACCTACCTCCCGATCACGGCGTTCGGGGTCCTCCTGGCGGGCTCGGAGATCTCCGACCAGGGCAGTGCACAGGTGCAGAGCTGCACGAGGGTCGGGCCGATTGGACGCGACTTCGTCGGCTGGTGGTGGGAGTGCCGGGCTCAGATCGCGTGGGACAGTGGCCGTTCCGAGGAGACAGTGGTCCGGAAGTCCCAGCTGGCCCCGGAGGACGTGGGGCACTCCGTGGCCGTGGTGGAACGCCAGGTGGACGCGAGCAAGTACCGCAAGCGCGCCGAGGTGCACCGCGCCGATTTCGAGCCGAACTACCCGCTCGGCTACGGGTTGACCGCACTCATCCTGCTCGTCGTGCTGCCGCTGTTCACGTGGTCCGCCAACGGGTTGTGGAGGTTGTTGCGTCGCCCCACGGGCAAATGACCTTCGATCGGGTGGAACCGAAGGCGTGCTGCGGGGGTCGAAGGTGTGATTCACCGCCGAGGGCAGGAGCAGTGATGGTTCATCCAGGTGCGGATCCGGATGCCATGATCGCCGGGTGGGAAAGGCAGATCGAGGAGAAGCTCAGGCAGGCTGAACAGCTGCAGACCCTGGCGAAAGAGGTCAGGGTGACCACCACCAACCGCGACGGTTCGATCTCGGTCACCGTGGACAGCAGCGGCAACTTGGTTGACCTGCGGCTCACCGGCGTCGCCATGGCCAAGCGGCCGGCCGAGGCGTCAGCCGAGATCCTCGGGGCGCTGCGCTCGGCGCAGGCGCAGATCGCGGGCCGGATGCAGGAGGCGATGAGCCCGATGCTCGGTAGCGACTCGGACACCATGAACGCCGTGATGAGCGGCTTCCACGAGCGTTTCCCCGTGCCGGAACCGGACACCGGCGGTCCGGCAGCCCAACGGCGCTCGCCGACCGATCCGGATGACGACTTCGACGACCACAACTGGGCCGATGACCGGAAGAACCGGTGACCTGAGATGACCAACGGATATGGCGTCCACCCCGACGCCATGCGCGATCACGCCGGGCGGCTCGACGGAGTGGTGGAGCACATCCGCACCGCTCAGGACGCCGCCGGTCAGGTGTCGCTCAACGGCACCGATGCATACGGAATCCTGTGCAGTCCCGTGCTCACCCCGCTCATCGGCGCGGTCGAGATCCTCGGCATGAGTGCCATCGGGGCGGCAGACGTCGCTGTCGGCGCCACCGCCACCGGGGTCCGGGGCATGGCCGAGACCTACGACTTCGCAGAAGAAGCGGTTTCCAAAGCACTCCACGACATCCACGGGCTACTGGACGGGAAGTGAGCTGAACCGATGGCACCGAACGAGCTCGTGGCACAGCCGTCCGCAGGGGTCAAGCCGGAGGACGGCATTGCGGTCATCGACTTCGCCGTCGACGCCAGCCGAGCGATCGAGGGGGGTGACTGGCTGGAGGCCGGCATTGACATCGGAGCTGCGGGGATCGACCTCGTCGGGGCGATCGCTGACCCCTTCGGTGCCCTGCTGACCTCGGCGTTCGCCTGGGCGATGGAGCACGTCGATCCCCTGCCGGACATGCTCAACTCGCTGGCCGGGAATCCGGACGTCGTGCAGGCGAACGCGCAGACGTGGTCCAACATCTCCGCTGCTCTCGGCACCGCGTCCGAAGAGATGGAGCGTGCGGTCAACGAGGACTGCGCGCCGTGGTACGGACCGGCAGTCGACGCGTACAAGCCGGTTGCCATCGGCGAAGCCAAGTTGATCAAGAGTGCCTCGGTTGCGGCCACCGCCGTCGGCGCCGCGGTCTCGGGGGCGGGCATCGCCGTCTCCGTGGTGCGCACGACGGTTCGCGACATGATCGCCGAGGCGATGAGTGATCTTGTTCAGTGGCTGGCCAGGGCTGCGATCGCCGAGGCGGTCACGCTGGGTTTGGCGACGCCGGTGCTGGTCGCCGATGTGATCCGAATCGTGGCCAAGTGGTCGTCCAGGGTCGCCAAGTGGCTCAAGAAGATCGTGAGCACCGTCAAGAAGCTGGCAGATCTGATCAAGAGGCTCAAGCCGGTGCTCGAGAAGGTCAAGTCCACTCTTGAGCCAGTGCAGAAGGCCGCCAACAAGAGCAAGCTGTCAGACCTCACGCTCGGTCAGAAGGTGGTCCGGAACTCGGCGGTCACCGGCAGCACCTACGACGACACGAGCTACGCGAACGACACCGCGAAGCAGTACGGCTGAGGATCAGCGGCCGGCCCAGTCGCGCCACACCGAGCGGCGCGACACCACCGATCGCCGGCCGATCATCCATCGCTGCACCAGTGTGCCGGGCAGCCGGACCAGCACCTCGGCCAGCACTCGCAGCCGCAGCGGCACCCGGAAGTTCGCCGCTGCGGACACCGTCGAGCCGCGCAACCGGCGCAACGGCAGCGCGAGGGTGATGGCCAGGAACCGAGCCACCTCACGTGCCGCGACCAGCAGCGGTGCGCAGCGCAGCAGCATGAGCAAACGATTGCGTTCGTTCCAGCGGTGGAACAACGCCGACCCCGGCCGGGTGCTGGCGCCGTGCCGGTGGCGGACCCGTGCCGGACCGACGGAGACCACCTGGTGACCGGCGAGACGCAGCCGCCAGGACGTGTCGGTGTCCTCGTAGTAGCAGAAGAAGGCCGCCGGAACCCCGCCGCTGCGCGCCAGCACATCGGTGCGCAGCAGTGCCGCCCCACCGCAGAATCCGAACACCTCACGTCCGGACAGGACCACGTCCGCGCCGTACCCGTCGCCGGTGAGGGTCACGCCGACCGACTGCGTCGCCCCGTCCCCCAGGAGCATCGACGAGGTGGCCGCGGCCGCCTGCGGATCGGCGTCGAGCGCCTCCTCCAGGGCTGCGAGCCAGTTCGGCTCTGGCGCCGCGTCGTCGTTGAGCCACGCCACGTAGGGCGTGTCGACGGAGGCCAGCGCGGCGGCCAGGCCACCGGCGTAGCCGCGGTTGCGGTCCAGTCGCAGCACGTCGGGCCTGCTCGGGTGCGCCGCGATCAGGTCCGCCGTCCCGTCGTCCGACGCGTTGTCCACGACGAGCGTCCGATGTGGACTCCTCTGGGCCGCGAGCGCGTCGAGACAGGCGGTGATGTGGTCCCGGCCACGCCAGGTCACCACCACCACGGTGGTACGTGGTTGCACTCCGGACACGGCGTGGGACGGTACTGCACGTGCCCGAGCTGGTCGTGATCACCGAACAACTCCTCGCCCCGGTGCCAGGGGGCACCGGCCGGTACACGAGGGAACTCGCCGCCGCGCTGGCCGCGACCGCGCCCAGCGGCTGGACGGTCACCGGCGTGGTGAGCAGGCAGGCGGACGTCGAGGCCGCCACTGTTCCCGGTGTCGAAGGCCCCCGCATCCTCCCGCTCCCGCGCCGTGCGTTGATCGCAGCCTGGGAACGCGGCGTGCCGCTCTGGCCGGGCGGTGACTCCGTGCACGCCCCGACGCCGCTGGCCCCTCCCGCGCGACGAGGCCGCGGCCTGGTGGTGACGGTTCACGACACCGTGCCGTGGACCCACCCCGGGACCCTCACTCCGCGCGGGGTCGCGTGGCACCGGCACGCGATCAGCCGGGCCACCCGGCGAGCGGGCGCGATCGTCGTGCCCACCAGGGCCGTCGCCGACGAGCTGAGCCGCTGCGCGCCCGGACCGGCGCCCGTGCACGTGATCGGCAACGGTGTCACCGCGATGCCCGCCGAGTCACCGGTCGAACTGCCCGAGCGCTACGTGCTGGCCATCGGGACCATCGAGCCCCGCAAGGGGTTGAACACGCTGGTCGAGGCCGTGGCGGGACTCGCCGTGCCGCTCGTGGTCGCGGGACCGCAGGGCTGGGGCGGTGTGGACCTGCGCGGGCTGGCCGCTCGGCACGGCCTCGCCGACC
Organism: Pseudonocardiaceae bacterium; assembly: GCA_036008865.1. Lineage (GTDB taxonomy): Bacteria > Actinomycetota > Actinomycetes > Mycobacteriales > Pseudonocardiaceae > DASYMV01. The sequence continues at coordinate 12,800 of DASYMV010000292.1, forward strand.
TCCGGCTGCTCGGGAAGGTCACCGACGCGGAGCTGGCGCACGTGTTGCGCCGCGCGAC
>DASYMV010000293.1:0-7506 GCA_036008865.1 Pseudonocardiaceae bacterium
CAACCACTCACGTGCTCTGGACAGGGGCGCAGGTGTGACGGCTCTCGCTGTCGCGGTGCCGACCGGAAACTTGGACGGCGCCCGAGGAGATGCGACGATTCCTGGGCTGTGAGGGGTGTGCGAGGAAGCCGGTGAGATTCCGGCGCGGTCCCGCCACTGTGACCGGTCGCCGATCGGAAGTCAGGAACTCCGCCCCGAGCCCTTGACCGGACACGGGCGTGGACACCCGAGGAAGGACCGTTGATGACTTCGCGCTTCCCTTTTTCCGCCGTCGTCGGACATGACGACCTGAGACTGGCACTGCTGCTCAACGCGGTGCACCCTGGCATCGGCGGAGTCCTGGTCAGGGGTGAGAAGGGGACCGCGAAGTCGACCGTCGTGCGCGCGCTCGCCGCGTTGCTGCCCGATCTGGACGTCGTGCCGGGGTGCCGATTCGGCTGTGACCCCGCGCTCGACAGCACGTGTCCGGACGGTCCGCACTCCGCGGACGTCCCGGAGCGCCGGCCCGCGCGGCTGGTGGAGCTGCCGGTCGGTGCGACCGAGGACCGGCTCGTCGGTTCGCTCGACCTCGAGCGCGCGCTGACCGAGGGCGTCCGCGCGTTCCAGCCAGGTCTGCTGGCGGCCGCGCACCGCGGCGTCCTGTACGTCGATGAGGTCAACCTCCTGCACGACCACCTCGTCGACCTCCTCCTCGACGCCGCGGCGATGGGGCGCGCGCACATCGAGCGCGAAGGCGTGTCCGTCTCGCACGCCGCGTCGTTCCTGCTCGTCGGCACCATGAACCCGGAAGAGGGCGAGTTGCGTCCGCAGCTGCTCGACCGGTTCGGGCTCACCGTGGCAGTGCGCGCCGCCCGCGACGTGCCGACCCGGACCGAGGTGATCCGCAGGCGGCTCGCTTACGAGGCAGACCCGGACGGCTTCGCGCGCGAGTGGGAGGCGGACGACGCCGAACTCGCCGAACGGATCGTGCGCGCCCGCGCCGCGTTGCCTGCCGTGGTGCTTCCGGACGCGGAGGTGCGCCGCATCGCGGCGGTGTGCGCAGCGTTCGAGGTCGACGGCATGCGCGCCGACCTGGTCGTCGCCCGCACCGCCGTCGCTCGCGCCGCCTGGCGCGGAGGCGACGAGGTCGCCGAGGACGACGTCGAGGTGGCCGTTCGACTCGCGCTCCCGCACCGGCGCCGTCGTGACCCGTTCGACGAGCCGGGGATGGAGGAGCAGCAGCTCGAAGACGCCATGCGGCAGGCCGCCGAGCACGCCGACGGACCGGAGGACCCCGACGACGACCCCGACGGAGGGCAGCAGGAGCCGCAGCCGGAACAGGCGGGTGAGCAGTCCACTTCGAACGGACCGGCGAACGGGTCGGGTGAGCGCCCTCCCGCCGCTCCCGCACCCGCGTTCCGCGCGCGGCTGTTGCAGGTGCCCGGTGTCGGTGAGGGTGCGCCGGGACGGCGCTCGCGTTCCCGCGCTCGAACCGGCCGGGTCGTTCGACCGTCCACCGCGGACGGTTCCGGTCTGCACCTCGTCGGCACGCTCGCGGCTGCCGCACCGCACCAGGCGGTGCGCGGGCGCAGCGGGCCCGGACTGGTGTTGCGGGGCGATGACCTGCGACTCGCCGTCCGCGAGGGCAGGGAGGGCAACCTCGTGCTCTTCGTCGTGGACGCGTCCGGCTCGATGGCGGCGCGCCAGCGCATGTCCGCGGTCAGCGGTGCGGTCATCTCGCTGCTGCGCGACGCCTATCAGCGGCGCGACAAGGTGGGCGTGGTGACCTTCCGCGGTAGCAGCGCCGAAGTCGCGCTGCCGCCGACCACCTCCGTCGACGCGGCGGCGCTGCGGCTGCGGCAGTTGCGCACGGGAGGCCGTACCCCGCTCGCAGACGGCTTGCTGCGCGCGCGGCGGCTGCTGCAGACCGAGCGCGTGCGCGATCCCCGTCGCCGGCCCCTGCTGGTGCTGCTCACGGATGGTCGAGCCACCGCGACCGGGGCGGGCGGGGATCCGACGGGTGATGCGCTGCGCGCGGCCGGGTTGCTCGCCGCCGACGGCGTGGCCACCGTGGTGGTCGACTGCGAGAACGGCCCGGTGCGACTCGGGCTCTCGGCCCGCCTCGCCGTTGTGCTGGAGGCGGCCTGCCTTCGGCTGGAGGAACTGTCCGCCGACCAGGTCGCAGGCGTCGTGCGCGCCGCACGCGCCGCTTGAGGGGAGTCGTTGTGCCACAAGGGCAACCGTCGGTCGTACCCGCAGACGGGCTGACCACGCGACAGCGCCGCAACCGTCCGCTGGTCGTGCTGCACACCGGCGAGATGAAGGGGAAGTCGACAGCGGCGTTCGGCCTCGCGCTGCGCGGCTGGAACCAGGGCTGGCCGATCGGCGTGTTCCAGTTCGTCAAGTCCGCCAAGTGGAAGGTCGGCGAGGAGTCGGCGTTCCGCGCACTGGGCAGGTTGCACGAGCAGACCGGAGAGGGCGGCCCGGTCGAGTGGCACAAGATGGGTGAGGGCTGGTCCTGGACCCGCAAGCAGGGCACCGACTCCGACCACGCCGCGGCGGCGCTGGAGGGCTGGCGCGAGATCGCGCGACGGCTGGCCGAGCAGCGGCACGGTCTGTACGTGCTCGACGAGTTCACCTACCCGCTGCACTGGGGCTGGGTGGACGTCGACGAGGTCGTCGCGACACTGCGGAACCGGCCGGGTCACCAGCACGTGGTGATCACCGGGCGGTACGCCCCCGCGGCGCTCGTCGAGGCGGCTGACCTCGTGGTGGAGATGACCAAGGTCAAGCATCCGATGGACGCCGGGCAGAAGGGGCAGCGGGGGATCGAGTGGTGAACCGTCTGGTGATCGCGGCACCTGCGTCCGGCTGCGGCAAGACCACCGTGGCGACCGGGCTCATGGCCGCGCTGCGCCGGTCGGGCAGCAGGGTCGCGCCGTTCAAGGTGGGGCCCGACTACATCGACCCCGGCTACCACGCGCTCGCGACCGGGCGTCCCGGCCGCAACCTGGACCCGGTGCTGGTGGGTGATCAGCGGGTCGCGTCTTTGTTCGCGCACGGGTCGGCGCGCTCGGACATCGCCGTCATCGAGGGTGTGATGGGGCTCTTCGACGGCAGGGTCGGCACCGAGGGACTCGGATCGACCGCGCACGTCGCGAAATTGCTCTCCACCCCGGTGGTGCTCGTGGTCGACGGACGTGGGCAGGGGCGCAGCCTGGCGGCGCTCCTGCACGGTTTCCGCGGTTACGACCCGATGGTCCGCATCGGTGGCGTCGTGCTCAACCAAGTCGGTTCCACCCGTCACGAGCAGGTTCTGCGCGACGCGTGTGCGGAAGTCGGGCTCGACGTGCTCGGTGCTCTTCCGCGTGATCCCGCCTTCCACCTGCCGTCACGGCACCTCGGGTTGATCACCGCAGCCGAGCACGGCGCGGAGGCGGTTGACGCGGTCGACGCGATTTCGCGAGCCGTCGCGGCGCACGTGGACCTGGACGCGGTGCGGCGGCTCGCCGCGGGTGTGCCCGCGATGGCGGTGCCCGCGTGGGACCCGGCCGCGGAGGTCAAGCCGGTGGAGGGCTCACCGGTCGTGGCGATCGCCGGTGGGGCCGCGTTCACCTTCGGCTACGCCGAGCACGCCGAACTGCTGAGCGCGGCGGGCGCTGACGTGGTCGTGGTGGACCCGTTGCGCGACGAGGCGTTGCCGGAGGACACGGCCGGACTGGTGCTGCCTGGTGGATTCCCGGAGCAGCACGCCGCCGAGCTCTCCGCCAACGCCCCGCTGCGAACAGCGGTGACGTCCTTCGCCCGGTCCGGTGGGCCGGTGCACGCCGAGTGCGGCGGACTGCTCTACCTGACGCGGGAACTGGACGGGATGGAGATGTGCGGGGTGCTCGACGCATCCGCCTCGATGTCCGGACGACTCGCCTTGGGCTACCGCGACGCCGTGGCGCCGCAGAGCTCCGTGCTGCACGTGGCGGGCGCGCGGGTGACCGGGCACGAGTTCCACCGCACGGTGCTGACCGTGCCGGTGGACGGGCAGGGCACGCGGGGTGACGCGCCCGCGTGGGTGTGGCGCGGCTCGGACAAGCGCCCCGTCACCGAGGGCTTCGTCGTCGACCGGGTGCACGCGTCCTACCTGCACGTCCACCCGGCAGGCTCGCCGGACTCGGTGAGCCGTTTCGTCGCCGCCTGCGGAGGTGCGCGATGACGGGCCCGCGTCTCGTGGGCGTCGGCGTCGGGCCCGGTGATCCGGAACTGCTGACCTTGGCCGGACTCCGGGAGTTGCGCGACGCCTCACGCGTGTTCGTGCCCGTCCTCGCGGCCGACGAGCAGGGCCGTGCGGAGGCCGTGGTCCGCGCCCACCTGACCGAGAATCACCCGATCGAGCGGTTGGTGTTCGCCCTCAACGATCCGGTGGGCGGTCCGCAGCGGCGCCGCCGCGAGCACTGGGACTGCGCGGCCGAGCGCGTCGCGGCGCACTTGCGGGAACACGGTGGTACCGCGGCCTTCGCGACCATCGGCGATCCAGCCGTGTACTCCACGTTCGGCTATCTCGCCGCCACCGTGCGGCGAATGCTGCCGGAGGTCGAGGTGGCCACTGTTCCGGGCATCACCGCCATGCAGGCCGCCGCGAGCGCGGCCGGGCTCACGCTCGTGGAAGGGACCGAACGGCTGACCCTCGTCCCGGTGACGCGGGAATTGACGGGGCTCACCGGCGCACTGCGCGGAGGCGGTACGGTCGTCGCCTACAAGGGCGGCCGGCGGCTCGACGAACTGCGTGCGGTCATCGAGCAAGCCGGGGCGCTCGACCGCTCGGTGTACGCCGAGCACCTCGGCACATCCGACGCGAGGGTCCTCCCACTGTCCGAAGTGGACGCCGCGGCGGAAGGCGCGCCGTATCTGTCGACCGTTGTGGTGCTCCCGCCGCGTGGCGGGAGAGGGGAGCAGTTGTGATGTCTGGCCGGGTCTCGTTCGTGGGTGCCGGTCCCGGCGCCGCCGATCTCATCACGCTGCGGGGTGCGCGTCGCATCGCGGAGGCGGACGTCGTCGTGTGGGCCGCGAGCCTCGTCGACCCGGAGTGCATCCGGGAGCACGCGCGGCCCGACGCCGAACTGGTGGACTCCTCGCGCGTGACGCACGAAGAGGTGCTGGAGGTCTACCGTCGGGCCGCCGCGAGCCGCCTCAGGGTGGCACGAGTGCACTCGGGCGACCCGTCGCTGTGGGGTGCGGTCCAGGAGCAGTACGACAGCTGCCAGAAGCTCGGCCTGGAGGTCGAGATCGTGCCCGGCGTGTCGGCGTTCTCCGCCGCCGCCGCGGTCGTCGGCCGTGAACTGACCATCCCCGAGGTCGCGCAGTCGGTGATCCTCACCCGGCTCGAGGGCGGTAAGACGCCCATGCCGGACGGTGAGCACATCCGCGAGTTCGCCAAGCACGGCACGACGATGGCCATCTTCCTGTCGGCGGCGCGCACGGGCCAGCTCGCCGAGGAGTTGCGCGCGGGCGGCTACGCCGAGGACACGCCGATCGTGGTGGCGTACAAGGTGACCTGGGCTGACGAGATGGTCCTGCACACCACCCTCGCCGAGGTCGAAGCGACGGTCAAGGAGCACAAGCTCTGGCGCCACACGCTGTTCCTCGTGGGGACCGCGCTGCGCTCGGGCGGTACGCGTTCGCGGCTGTACCACGCCGGTCACTTCCACACGTTCCGCAAGGCGGACCCCGCGGCGAGGCGCGCGCTGCGCGCTGCCAAGGCGAAGACCGAGGAAGGCGAGCCGGAGGAGTCGGGGCGCAAGGCCCGCCCGACGAGCTGGTCCCTTCGCGCGGGCCGGGCGAACCGCGTCTCGGCCCGCGTCGAGTCCTCGCGTGAGGAGGCTCCGACGAACGCCGCCTGGTCGGCGGTGAACGAGCTGCAGGAATCCGTGCGCGCCGCCGGCAAGGCCACCGCGCGCAAGCCCAAGCCCGCGCAGGCCGACGACCAACCTTCCCTGGAACTCGCGGACGAACAGCAGCCGGAGCCCCAGCCGGAGCCCCAGCCGGAGCCCCAGCCGCAGCCGGAGCCGGAGCCCCAGCCGCAGCCGGAGCCGCGTGGCACGGTGTCCGCCGCGGCGGAGAACACGAACTCCGTGCAGGCCAAGGCGGTCGCGAGGAAGCCGTCCGCGGCTGCTCGCCGGAAGTCGAAGCGCACGGGCTGAGGATCTGGCGTGGACGAATCCGCTGAGCAGGGCGAGCAGCCGGCCGCGTTGCGGGAACCGGATCTTCCCCGCACCGCGAAGGTGCGGCCGAAGGCGTTGCGCACCGGGTTCACCACCGGTGCCTGCTCGGCGGCCGCCGCGAAGGCCGCGGTCACCGCGCTGCGCGACGGTGTCCCCCAGTCCAGTGCGGAAATCGGGTTCCCGTCGGGCAACCGGCACGCCTTCGCCGTGCACTCGTGCGAGCTCGCCGCGGACTCCGCGACGGCAGTGGTCGTCAAGGATGCCGGTGACGACCCCGACGTCACACACGGGGCGCACCTCACGGCGACGGTGCGCTGGCGGTCCGACGGCGAGGTTCGCCTGGACGGCGGCGAAGGCGTGGGCGTCGTGACCAGGGCCGGGCTCGGCCTGGAGGTCGGCGGCCCCGCCATCAACCCGGTGCCGCGCCAGATGATCACCGCTGCCGTGCGCGAAGCGGCCGGGGAGCGGGGTGTGGACGTGGTGATCAGCGTGCCCGGCGGTGAGAAGATGGCCTACAAGACCACCAACCGACGCTTGGGCGTCCTCGGCGGCATCTCGATCCTGGGCACGACGGGCATCGTCCGGCCGTTCTCGACGGCGTCCTGGCGGGCGAGCGTCGAGCAGGCCGTGTCGGTCATGGCGGCGCAGTCGGTCGCGACCCTGGTGCTGGCCACCGGCGGGCGCACGGAGCGCGCGGCGATGAGGTTGCTGCCCGACCTCCCCGAGGTCGCCTTCGTCGAGGTCGGTGACTTCACGGGTGCCGCTCTGCGGCGGGCGGTCGAGCACGGCATCGCGGAAGTGGTCTTCGTCGGGATGGTCGGGAAGCTCACCAAGCTGGCGTCCGGGATCCTGATGACGCACTACACCCGGTCCAAGGTGGACACCGCACTGCTCGGCCGCATCACCGAGGAACACGGCGGAAGCGAAGCCGATGTGTCTGAAGTGGACAACGCGGTGACGGCACGTCGCGCTTACGAGGTCTGGGAGAGCGCGGCGATGCTGCGCGAGTGCGGCGACGACCTGTGTGCACGGGTGCGCGAGGTTCTGGAGAGGTTCAGCGAGGAGTGCGGCCGGCGGCTGCACGCGAAGGTGGCGATGGTCGACTTCCCGGCCGCACACGTGGTGGCGGCGACGGAAGACGGGTGGGTGACGAGGTGACCATCACCGTGATCGGCGTTGACGGGGCGAGCCTGCCGCCCGGCAGCGCCGACGTGCTCCACGAGGCGAAGCTCGTGGTCGGTGCGCGCCGGCACCTGGAGGCGCACGCGCCGGAGGGCGCGCGGACCCTCGAACTCGGCCCGCTCGAACCCGTGCT
>DASYMV010000294.1:0-13297 GCA_036008865.1 Pseudonocardiaceae bacterium
CTCACCCGGATGCCCCGGAGCGCATGCGAATCTCCACCGCTACTTGGTGCTGGTGCGGGCGGCTGCCTTGGCCTGCAGCTCCTCGACCACCGCGGGATCACGTAGCGTCGTCACGTCACCCAGCTCCCGCCCCTCCGTGATGTCCCGCAACAGGCGGCGCATGATCTTGCCGGATCGCGTCTTCGGCAGGTCATCCGCCCAGATGATCGACTTCGGCCGGGCGAGCTTGCCGATGCTGGAGCCGACGTGCTCGCGGATCTCGGCCTCCACCTCGTCGTCGCCCTGCACGTCGCCGATGAGCGTGATGAACGCGACGATGGCCTGACCGGTGAGCTCGTCCGCCTCGGCGACCACGGCCGCCTCGGCGACCTTGTCGTGGGCGACGATCGCGGATTCGACCTCAGCGGTGGACAGCCGGTGCCCGGAGACGTTGATGACGTCGTCGGTCCGGCCGATGATCCAGAAGTACCCCTCGCTGTCGCGCCGGGCCGCGTCTCCGGCGACGTACGTGCGCGGCCCGAAGCGGTCGAAGTACGTCGAGACGTAGCGTTCGTCGTCGCCGTAGAGCGTGCGGAGCATGCCGGGCCACGGCCGGGTGATCACCAGCAGACCCGTCCCCTCCGCCAGCTCGTTGCCGTCCGGGTCGACGATCGAGGCCGAGATGCCGGGCAGTGGAAGTGTGGCCGACCCCGGCTTGGCGGGCGTCACGCCGGGTAGCGGCGCGATCATGATGTGACCGGTCTCCGTCTGCCACCACGTGTCGACCACGGGGCACCGTTCATGGCCGATCACCTCGTAGTACCACAGCCACGCCTTCGGGTTGATCGGCTCGCCCACCGAGCCGAGCAGCCGCAGCGACGACAAGTCGTGCCTGTTGGGGTACTCGACGCCCCATTTCATGCACGCGCGAATCGCCGTCGGCGCGGTGTAGAAGATGGTGACGCCGTACCGCTCGACGATGTCCCACCAGACGTCCTTGTCCGGGTAGTCCGGCGCGCCCTCGAACAGCACGCTCGTGCACCCGTTGGCCAACGGCCCGTAGACGATGTAGGAGTGTCCGGTGACCCAGCCGACGTCGGCCGAACACCAGTAGACGTCGGATTCCGGCCGGATGTCGAAGACGTCCCGGTGCGTGGTGGCGACTCCGGTGAGATAACCGCCGGTGGTGTGCTGGATGCCCTTGGGCTTCGCGGTGGAGCCCGACGAGTAGAGGATGAACAGCGGGTGTTCGGCGGGCAGCGGTTCGGGCGGGCACTCCGGCTCGCTTCGGGCCAGCAGCTCGTCGTAGAACACGTCGCGCCCGTCCTGCATGTCGCACTCGGTCCGGGTGTGCCGTACGACGACGATGGTCTTCAGGTCCGCGAGGCCGGACATCACCCGGTCGACCTCGCGCTTGATGGGGGCCGTCTTGCCCTTGCGCCGCGCACCGTCGACGGTGATGAGTGCCTTTGCGTTCGAGATCTCCATCCGGTCCCGGACGGAGTTGGGCGAGAAGCCACCGAAGACGACGTTGTGCGGGGCGCCGATCCGGGCGCAGGCCAGCATCGCGACGACGACCTCGGGGATCATCGGGAGGAAGATCCCGACCACGTCACCCTTCTGGACGCCTTGATCCTTGAGGCCGTTCGCCAGGCGCTGCACGTCGCGATGCAGGTCCGCGTAGGTGATGTCGCGCTCTTCGCCCTCCTCGCCTCGCCAGTGGTAGGCCACCCGGTCGCCACGTCCTGCCTCGACGTGCCGGTCGAGACAGTTGTAGGAGACGTTGAGCGTGCCGTCGGCGAACCACTTGAAGAACGGCGCGTCGGAGTCGTCCAGGACGGTGCTGAACGGCTGGTCCCAGTGGAGCTGCCGAGCCTGCTCCGCCCAGTAGCCCTCGGGGTCGCGCTCCGCCGCCTCGTACACGCTGACGTCGCGAATGCGGGCGTGCTCGCGAAACTCCTCTGGTGGCTCGAACTTCTCGATCTTCTGAAGATCTTCGAGAACCTGTTCGAGCTCGTCCGCATTCCGCACGAGCTTGGTGTTCTCTGCCATGACTCACTCCCGCCGAAGGAGCGCGGCCAGAATAGGGATCAACAACACGGCCGGCCACAAAGAAACTAACAAACCGACCGTCACATGGACAGAGGTCGGTTGCCCCAGATCATTCTTGTAATTCGATCTTCTTCAGCAGAACGGTGCCGATGAGCAGGGGCCGCATGCGATCATGCGGCCCCCGGGGACACCTGGATCCCGGCGCGTCCACCGGCGGGACGTGCGAGCTCAGTGGAGCGGAACGTCGCTGAGCACCCCGGTGGCGACGTCCATGCCGAGCTGACGGCCGGCCTCGTGGTCGGTACGGGTGTGCACTCCCGCGTAGATGCGGCTCAGTCCCGCCTCGGTCGCGGCGTCGCTGAACCGGTCGAACGTGTGCACGACACCCTTCAGGGTCGGCGCGCTCACGGTGAAGTGCTCGGAGTCGCCGAAGAACCCGGCCAGGACAGCCGCGGCCGCGAAGCTCAGGTCGCTGTGCGCGCCGGGGTAGGACGGATCCGCTGGTGTCGTCGCGAGCGGTTCCCATGCCTGATCGGGTGTCGTGCCGGGATTGCCGGTGCTGCCGGCCTCGCGGATTGCTGTGATCGGGCGCCAGAGCCGGTAGGTGTACTTCGCGTCGTAGAGGGCGATCGTCGCGTCGGCGAGAGCCAGGTCGAGCTGCGCGAACAGGCGTGACGAGGTGTCGAGGTCGACGTGGCGGGCATTGACGACCTGCTCGGCGATCGCGTTCCAGTAGTTCTGGATCGGCGCGGCCCAGAAGGCGGCGTCCTCGGTCTGCGCGCCGGTGCGGTTCGTGCTGGTCTTGGCGCCCAGCCGCTGGACCTCCTTCAGAGAGGTCGCGTATTCCTCGCTCGTGAGCGCCGGAGGCTTCGGCGCGCGGAACTGGTCACCGTGTCGCAGGACGAACGGTGGGATCGCTCCCCAACCGGTGAACACCGGCGCGGAGGATGCCGGCGGAGTGGGGCGGAAGTCTCCGGGAGCGCCGGTGGTGGTGTAGGGGGGCGGCGTTGTGCTCGCGCCGTCGTGGGCGCGGGAGTCGAGCACCGTCCGAGCGGCTGCTCGACCGACGGAGACTCCCTGCCGGGTGGAGTCGTTCTGGGGCAGCATCGCCAGGTCACCGGTCAACCGGGAGTCGAGCGCGGCACGCTGATCCGGGTACAACGCGACGAGCGTGTCGTGCCCCGCGGCCGCGGCCGCTGCCCGTGCCGACGCGCCGCGTGGAGCGTCAGGTTGCCCCTGGCCGGGCTTGTGGGTGTGGTCCACGGCGTTGACCGCGTTGTCGATCGCCACGGCGAGCACGGCGAAGTTGCGCGTGGGGTGAATCGGTCCGGGTGTCGAGGTGGCGGGGACGATCTCGAGCAGAGCCGCGTTCCACTCCGTGGCTTCGTCAGGTCGCGGCGGCCCGGCGCCCGAAGGCACCGAGGTGACGCCCCGGTCTCCTGTCGAGGTCGCGCTGGACCCGGTCGTCGCGTAGACGGTCAGAGCGGTGACGCTCGCTGCGGCCGCGACGGAAAGCAGAATGATGGGGGTTTTTCGCATGACTGGGTTCCTCTGACGGAGCTGTTCCAACGAGCTTGGTGTCAGTCGGTGTCGAGTTTTTCGCCGGAGGGTCGGACCAAGTACCACTTGGCGCCGAACTGGTCCAGTGCCTGGCCGCCGACATCGCCACTGGCGTGATCGCTGACGTAGTAGTAGAGGGGGTGGCCGTGGTAAGTGACTTGAACCCCACCATCGCCGCGAGGGGTGGTGCCCAACTGATCGGCACCGGCACTACCGGTCACGGTCGGCATCTCGCCGTGCGTGAGCAGCGGTGGCCACACACTCGCGCAGGCACCGGAGCAGGTGGAGGACGGCCCGATGTCCTTCTCGAACAGGTACACCGCTCGGCCGTTGCCGTCGACCAACGCCCTTCCGGGGCCGAGGGAGGCGACACCGATCGCCGTGCCGGTCGGCGCGTTCGCGGGCGGATTCGCGGGCGGATTCGCGGGCGCACCGTACGCACCGCTCCCACCGGAAGAGGCGCCACCGCATGCGGTCGCCACGAGCCCGAGAATCACGCTCCCGGTGACGAGCGTGATTGTTCGCGTGATTTTCACGGCACATCTCCAAACCGAGGAGACGGTTTCTTCGCTCCTCGCGAAGGAATTCAGGCCAACTGCCCTTGTGCCATGTAGATAGGTCTTGGGGTTACACCCGCCCTCACGTGTTCGTCGGCGGTGTGTAGACCTGCACGGCGCCGTCATGCTCGCGTGCCGATAGCCGCGGCAGCGGATTGGGGGCGGCCGGCAACTGGTGGGTGAGAAGCTCCCCCGTCACCGCGAAGGCCGTCGTGTGACAGGGGCAGTTCAACCGCCGTGAGGCCGCGTCCAGGCTGAGCCGGCATCCCTGGTGTGTGCAGGTGCCGGACACCGCCTGCACGATCCCACCGGTGCGCTGGACGAACCCGACCACACTGCCGAGGTCGAAGGCCCGGACAGCACCGTCGGGCAGATCTTCGCTGGCCACCACGGTGTGCCACTCGCCGGTCGTCGGAGTCAGCGTGCGATCCCCCTGGCCTTGCGGCGCGGTGCGACCCGCGCTGGTGACGGCGTGGTCGACGGTGGCCCCGACCGCGGCGGACGCGGCCGCCAGCGCTGCCCCCTGCACAACGCGACGACGGGTGCGGCCCACCGCGGGCCGGGCCTCCTGATCGGGCTCGGTGTCGGCCATCTCGGCGGCCAGCCGCCGATGCAGTCCGGTCACGAACTCCTCACGTGGCGCTCCGTTGCCCGGTCGAGCCGCCCGCAGGACGATCGCCGCGCGGAGCTGTTCGACATCGGCTTCCTCGGCGCGAAACGCCCTCGGCCGCTTTCCCCGGAGCAGGCGCTCGACGAACCGGTGCACTCGACGCTCGTTCACCGATCCCCCTCCTCCGCCAGCTGCGCCGCGCGACGCAGCGCCCGGTGCTGCAAAACCTTCGCGTTGCCGATGCTCACACCCAGCTCGGCGGCCGCCTCCCGCAGAGAACAGGAGCCGAGGAAACGCAGCTCGAGAATGCGTCGATACCTCTCGGGAAGCGCGGCCAGGATCGCCGCCGCGCGGCGTTGCGCGTCGGGTGACGCCGGCGATTCCGCGAACACCTGCTCAACCCGTTCGTCGTCCAACGTGGTGATCTCGCGCCCGAGCGTGCGCCGCCAATGGCCGGCCAGCACCGTGCGCGCCGTGGCCAGCAGATACGCGCGCACCTCGCCGACGCTGGCCGACACGCGCAGCGGCCGCAGCGCCGTCACGAACACCTCCGCGGTCAGGTCTTCCGCATCGACCCGGTTGCCCACCTTGGCGAACATCATCCGGTACACCCGGTCGATGTTGTCGCGGTACACAGCTTCCCAGTTCGGGTAGACCTCGCCGGTCACCACACGCAACTGTGGACCGGCTCCGGCAGAACCGCCATCCTCAATTCCGCGGGCGATTGGCGGCCCAGGGCGTCCCGGCTGACGTCGTACGGCTCGACCCGCGCCACCAGCCATGACCCACCTCGACCGCCCCCTCGTCCGGGCGCGACACCGCGTCCACCAGAAGGTAGGCAGCGGGGTTACACGGCCGATCGTCGTGAACGAGTGGGATGCTGGCGCTACTCCGTCGCCGCCGTGCCGACGTCTCCGGCGTCCGCCTTGCCGACCCAGACGGTTTTCGCGTTGCAGAACTCGCGGATGCCCAGATCCGACAGCTCACGTCCGTACCCGGAGTTCTTCACTCCGCCGAACGGGAGCTCGGGGTAGGAGGTGGTCATCCCGTTGATGAAGACCTGACCGGCCTCCAGTTCGTCGATGAATCGGTCCTGCTCGCCAGGATCAGTGGTCCACGCGTTGGAGCCCAGGCCGAAATCGCTGTCGTTGGCGAGGCGGATCGCCCCGTCGATGTCCGGCACCGTGTGCAGCTGGGCGACCGGACCGAACACCTCTTCGCGGTACATCCTCATGTCCGGCGTGACTCCGGTGAGCACGGTGGGCGGGTAGAACCACCCCAGGCGGTCCAGGCGCTGTCCACCGCAGAGCACCTGCGCGCCCTTGTCGACAGCGTCAGCGACCAGTTCCTCCACATCCTTCAAGCCCTGCTCGGTCGCCAGCGGCCCCACGTCCGTCTCGTCCTGCGTGGGGTCTCCCACCACGAGGGAGGACATCTTCTCGACGAACAGGCGCTGGAATTCCTCGGCGCGGTCGGCGTGGACGATGAACCGTTTGGCGGCGATGCAGCTCTGCCCGTTGTTCTGGCACCGTGCGGTCGTGGCGACCGCGGCGGCGCGTTCGATGTCGGCCGAGGGCATGACGACGAAGGGGTCGCTGCCGCCGAGCTCCAGCACCGTCTTCTTGATCTCACGTCCGGCGATCTCGGCCACCGACCGGCCGGCGGGCTCACTACCCGTCAGCGTCGCGGCCACCACCCGGCGGTCCGTGAGCACCTTCCTGATCACATCGGACCCGATGAGCAAGGTTTGGAAGGCACCCTCCGGAAACCCGGCCTGCAGGAACACGTCCTGCAGCATGAGCGCCGTTTGCGGGACGTTGGACGAGTGCTTCAGGAGCCCCACGTTGCCCGCCATGAGGGCGGGTGCGGCGAACCGGACCACCTGCCACAGCGGGAAGTTCCACGGCATGATCGCCAGCACCGGACCGAGCGGCTGCCAGTGGGTGTAGGCCTTGGAGGCGGATACCGACTCCGGGTCGGCCGGCTCGTCGGCGAGGAAGCGCTCGGCGTTCACCGCGTAGAACCGAGCACCGGCCGCACACTTGTCGACCTCTGCCCTGGCGGCCTTCAGGGTCTTGCCCATCTCGGTCGTCATCAGCGCCGCGATGTCCCCGGCCTTGGCGGTGAAGATGTCAGCGGCCGCGCGCATCCACTCGGCACGCTGGGCGAAGGTGGTCCTCCGGTAGGTGCGGAAGGTTTCCGCGGCCTTGGCGATCCGCTCCTCGATCTCGTCATCGTTCAACGGCTCGAAGGTGCGCAGCGTTTCGCCGGTGGCGGGGTTGGTCGTCGCGATTGCCATCTGGTGGTCCACCTCACCGTTTCACGGGTACTTCGGCTCCGTCCGTCTCGTGAAGCAGGTTGCCCCGCGCAGGCCGCGATGAACCATCAAGCCACCGTGAAGTGGCACGCAGTGTGCAGGAACCCGCCTCCGGACCGCTCGCCGACGAACGCCGGTCTCGTCCGACAGCTGGAACGGCGAACAGCGCCTGCCGTGCAGGCAGACGCTGTTCGCGCTGAACCGGTACTGCAACGCTTGGTCACCAGGCCGGACAATTCACCGGGTCTCGTGGGTGTCGCCGCGGTGCTCGAGGAAGAAGCGCATCATCTCAGCCGAGGCGTCGGGACCCTGCGGGTCGGTGTAGGAGCCGTGCGGGCCACCGCCTGACCACGCGTGACCGCCGCCGTGGACGGTCCACTGCTCGACGACGACGCCGCCGCGGGCGTCCGGGCAGATCAGCTGCGTGTAGGACAGGCCGCCCTCCGCACGGCCTCGGCGCACCCTCGGCGCACCCGCGTGCGTGGGGACCGAGCCGGATCGCGTGTTCACCGAGGACACCCACTGATCTCGCAGCCGGTCGGCGTTGAGCTCATGGACGATGTCGTCGCGGTCGCCGTGGAAGACGATCAGCGGGATCGCCTTGCCCGGCAGCGGGACATCCCTCGGCGGTCCCTGCTTCATGGCCGCGAAGGCGGAGGCGACGTCGTTCGCTGCGGCGTAGGCGAGACCCGAGTGAACGCCGGCGGCGGCGTAGAGGTCCGGGTGGGTGGCTGCCATCACCGCCGCCATCGCCCCTCCGGCGGAGAACCCGGTGACGTAGACCTGTCCCGGTGCGACGCGGTAGTCGCGCATGACGTCCCTCGTGATGCCGGCGATGAGCGAGGGTTCTCCTGTGCCCCGCTGTTGGTCCGCAGGCCGGAACCAGTTCCAGTACCTCATGTGGTTCGCGGTCGCCGACTGCTCCGGGTAGGCCACGAGGAACGTCTCCCGCTCGGCGAGTTCGTTCATCCGCGTACCTGACGCGAAGTCCTCAACGCCCTGGGTGCCACCGTGCAGCATCACCACCAGGGGCACTGGTTCTCCGGTGCAACCGGAAGGGATGTAGACCTTGTAGTGGCGCGTGCCCGCCGCGCTGGTGTGGGAAGCGGCGACGAACTGTCCCGGCAGGACGGTCGAAGGAGGTCCGGCGGAAGGCGCGGTGGGGGGAAGACCACCAGGCCACCGCACGGCCTTGCGCAGACGTGCGCCGATGTTGTGGGGCGAGATGCCCTGCCCTGTGGCGAACCGGTGGCTCGTACCGGGCAGTTCGCCCGTGAGCGTCGTGGCCTGCCCCAGGACGGAGCGCGGCATCGCGTGCGGCGTCGACGGGGCGTGCTCCCGGCTCGTGGTGGGCGAGGCCGGCAGTCCGCCCAGCGTGCGCTGGATGATCGATGTCGCCTCGGCCAAGTGGCCGGCTCGAGTGAGCCGGGCTGCCTCGGCCATGGTGTGTTGCAAGTCGTCGTTCACGTGCGCTCCTCGTCAGTCGATGTCCGTGGCCACCGTCCCGCTGGGTCGCGAGTTCCGCCGGGTCCGTGCACCGCGCGTCACCGGCCGCCGCCCCTGATTCGCTGCGACAGTGCGGCCTTGACCTTCGCGCCGGCTCGGAAAGCACCGAGCACCTCGACGGACTCGATCGTCGCCAGGGCCAGTTCCGGCGAGACGTCTTCGGCGATGCTCGCCAGCCCCAGGACGCGGATGTGGACGGTTTCGCCCGCCTCGAGCAACTGCTCGAGGTCGGCTCGTGTGAAGTGCTGGATCCCGAGGATCAAGGTCTTGCGTGCGACGGTCTGGTTGACCGTCTCAGCGTGAGTGGCCAGTTGTCTGCGCAGGGCGGTCCGGAGGAAGTCGGTGCGGTTGGCGTAGAAGCCCTCCTGCACGAGGAGGTCGATCTGCCCGAGGTCGACCAGTCCCACGTTGAGCGTGATCTTTTCGGTCTTCTCACCCTCGCTCATCGCACTCCATCTCCTCACCATCCCACTGGATGGTGCGCCTGGAAGTGCGGCCTTGTCCAGGGGGCAGCTGCGAAAGTGCGGCCCGCAGGCACTTTCCCCTTCCACGACCGGACTTGCGGGCCGTATCGGGCACCTGAGTGCTGCACGCGCCTCTCAACCACCGCCAACTCGGCAGTGTGTCGATTTCGCACCCCTGGTTCGACGCCTGGTCGGAACGCGAAGAGGGGAAGCGCGATGAACACCCTGATCGAGATGGCGACTTCGTTCTACGGCCGTCCCACGCCGGGCGCCCCGGATGCGGCGCAGGAACACGCGCACGCCGCGGCGAGCCACGAGTACGCGCGCCGGCTCGAACTGCGAACCGCGTCCCCCGCGATCACGGCGGCGAGGCCGGCACAAGGGCGACGACACAGGACATTCAGTTCATTCTACACTGAAGCTATTGATGGTATCGAGCCGGAGCACGCGGGTGCGTTGATCCGGTGACACGAGCACGTTCAGCGCTCGAACACCCGTTTCCAGCCCTGGATGCTGGTCAGGTCGCCGAACGCGGCGCGGTAACTGCGGCGCATCCGGGGGAAGGAACGGGCCAGTTCGACGTGCAGCCGCACCGCCTCGGCGAACATCGAGACGAACAGCTTGCGGTCCCGTTTGCGGAAAACCGTGGCACGGCCGTCTGACGTGGACACGAGTACACCGTCCAGGCCGGCCAGCACGTACCAGCGCGCGTAGCGCGTCGTGATGTGCAGCTGAGGCCGAGCGTGGTGTCGAGGGTTCACCGGCCGCAGGTTGTGCGCTATTGCGCGGCCGACTGCCGCCACGAGCTGAACCGGGTTGCCCGGTCGGGGGGAAGCCCGCCGCACAGCAGGAGCATCCGCGGGTGGGCCGTCGGGCAGCGGGCTGCCGTCGGCGAATCCTGCCCGCAGTGCGCGGACTTCGCCCAATGCGGTGGGCAGGGAGCCGAACAGCGCCTCAGGACCGGTCAGGAAGTCGCGTGCCGCCCGATGCTGCAACGCGACGGTCGAGTACTCCAGCAGCAGCAACCGACCCAGCGTGCGGCGCAGGCTGTTGACCAGTAGTCCGACCGGTCGCTCCGAACTGAGGTGCAGAGCGGCGGCGACCAGCCGGTTGCGGGTCAGGAAATAGGACTGCCAATCGCTGTTGTCGTCCTTGTCGGCGAACGACATGTGCCAGACCGCCACCCCCGGCACGGTCGCCGTGGGGTAGCCGGCGGCGGCGGCGCGCAGCCCGTACTCGCAGTCGTCCCACTTGATGAACAACGGCAGCGGCAGCCCGACGTCCTCGGCCACCGCACGCGGTATCAGGCACATCCACCAGGCGTTGTAGTCCACGTCGACCCGCCGGTGCAACCACGGCGTGCGCCGCAGCGGCTCAACCGCCAGATCGTGATCCGGCTCTGTGCCGGGGGCGTAGCGCCACATGAAGATGCGTCGATCGACGACCTCACCCATGGTGTGCAACTCGGAGCGATCCGGCAGCTTGAGCATCTGCCCGCCCACCAGCATCGGTTCGCGGGCGAACCGGGAGAACGCCAGCGCGCGCAAGATCGAGTCCGGTTCGA
The DNA here is from genome assembly GCA_036008865.1 of Pseudonocardiaceae bacterium. Classification (GTDB taxonomy): domain Bacteria; phylum Actinomycetota; class Actinomycetes; order Mycobacteriales; family Pseudonocardiaceae; genus DASYMV01. The sequence continues at coordinate 10,610 of DASYMV010000294.1, forward strand.
GGACGATGTCGTCGTCCATGAAGAGGATCTGCTCGCAGTCGGTGGAACGCAGCGCCTCGTACATCACGCGTGCGTAACCGCCGGACCCGCCGATGTTGGGCTGGTCGATGATCCGCAGTTTGCCGTCCAGCGCGTTGGCCGCCGCGTCGAAGCCCTCCGAGTCGCGCACCTTGGCCGCACCCTGGTCCGGGATGATCACAGCGGTGACGGCCTGCAGCACCAGCGGGTCGGCGCCGATCGCCGCCAATGTGGCAACACAGTCGGTCGGTCGGTTGAACGTCGGCATCCCGACCGCGACCGCCGCCCGACCCGGCGCCGGACCCGGCGCGTACCAGCCACCGGACTCCAGCACCAGGTCGTCGTCGGAGGCGGTGAGATCGAACCAGTACCAGCCGCCGTCCGTGAAGCCGTCCAGCCCCAGCGGCAGGTCCACCGACCCGCTCACCACCGCGCCGTGAACGTGCACCGGGACGCCGTCGGCGGTGGAGCGGTACACGTCGAGGCGGCCCGCGCCACGAAGCGCCAGCCGCAGATGTACGACCTCGACCGTCGTCCAGTGCCCCCAATAGCTGGCCGGAAACGCGTTGAAATAGGTCGCAAAAGACGCCTTGGCATCAGAGGGCAGCCTCATCGAGGTCCGCGATGTGGGAGCGGCGGAACCACCGTCGAGGTAGAGAGCGCTCACCTCCACCGGATCTTCCGGACGGGGAAGAAGCACCCGTTGCAGCAGCGCGCTGGTCGAGTTGCTCGCACTCACGACCTGACACCATCTCCCATCGTTCGGTACCTGCACCCTCAGGCGATTCGGTGATCGCCTTCACGCGAAGCAACCCGACCCGCAAGACCGTAACGGGACTTGTCGTGTTCCGCACGACCGTTTCGGGTCACGGCGTCAACGAGTGATCCAGAACGTGCACCTGACCGCGCTGATGCGGACCCCGCTCCAGAAGAAACCGGGATGGTCGGCGGCAGACGCACGAGCGCGTCAGGGCGGGTCTCCGCCCCCTATCCCGACGCGAGTCGCTCAACGGGCGAATTGAACTGGAGCAGTGCCGTGCGCAGTCCGTCGAGGCGGATCTCGGTCAGTGCGCAGTTGCGCACGAGCGGGAAACGCCTGCGGTAGTCGGACATGGGAAGCCCGAGCAACCGGCACAGCACCAGACGCAACAGCGTGGTGTGGGTGACGATCAGCACCCGACCGTCGGGGGCGTCCGAGGTGATGTCCTCGAGGCAGGCCAGAGCGCGGGCGACGGCGGCGCGCGGATCTTCGCCGCCGGGCAGGTGCGCGCCCACCGGGTCGGCGACGAAAGCGGCCATCGCCTCCGGGAACAGCGTGCGCATCTCGGCGGCCGTGTGCCCCTCGCCCCGGCCGAAGTCGAGTTCACGCAACCGGTCGTCGGCTCGTGCCTCCAGCCCGGTGGCCAGGGCTACCGCGGTCGCGGTGTTGCGGGCACGCGACAAGGGCGAGGTCCACAGTGCGCTCAACCCGGCCGTCGTGGCCCAGCCGGCCAACTGGTCGGCCTGGTCGTGCCCGTGCTGACTGAGCGCGACATCCGTGGACCCGGCGTAGCGGTTCTCGGCGTGCCACACGGTCTCGCCGTGGCGGACCAGCACCAGGCGGGTCACGACGCCGCCCGCTTGCCGGTGGCGTTGCGCGTGCCGAGGTCGAGCCCGAGCCCTTCACCCATGAACGCGCCCTCCTACTCGACCCCGAACCGTCGTTGACTCCACACGTTGAGCAGCGCCGAACCGACGAGCAGCAGGCCCAGAGCGGCGAACTGGTAGCGCGAGCCGACGCCGAGCAGCGTCAGGCCGCCGTTGAGAAAGGCCACGAGGAGCGTGGCGAGCACGACCCCGCTGACCCTCCCCAGTCCCCCGCTGATCGCGACGCCACCCAGGACTGCGACGGTGATCGCCCGCAGCACCATGGGATCGCCCGCGTCGGGCCGGGCCGAGTGGTAGAACGCCGTCACCGTGATCGCGGCGATCCCGGCCAGCAGACCGGACAGCGCGAACGCGTGGAACCGCGTCGGTGCGACCCGCAGGCGGGCGAAGTGCGCGGCCGTCTCGTTGGTGCCCACCCCGTAGACCCGTCGCCCGTACGTCGTGCGGTTCAGCAAGACCCACACGAGGACGACGACGGGCACGAACACCACGAGCAGGTGCAGGCGCACACCGCCCACCGTCTGCACGAGGTCGTCGATCTGCGGTGGCAGCTCGGCGGAGAAGGGCTTGGTGTCGTTGACCACCAGCGCGACCGAGCGCCAGATGTACCAGGTCGCCAGAGTCACGATGATCGCCGGAAATCCGATGTAGGCGGCGAGGTAACCGTTCATCGCGCCCATCAGCCAACCCGCCGCGAGCGTGGCCAGTGCGGCGACCGCGAAAGGCCAGTGCCATGCGCCGGCGGTGAAGCCGAACACCATGCTGCTCATGCTCACCATGGCGCCCGCCGACAGGTCGATCGCGCCGCGGCCGGTGAGGATGACGATCAGCTGGCCCAGCGCCAGCAGTCCGATCTCGAGTGAGATCGCGGTCTGCTCACCGAGAAAGCTCAGCGTCAGATAGCCCTGGTACTGACCGAAGTAGACGAGCACCACGACGAGCGCGACCAGCAGCAGCACCGGCCGCTCCACCAAGACCAGCCTGAGCAGTCGCCATGCCAGGGCGTCCCTCCGCTCGGGTGCC
>DASYMV010000295.1:0-3277 GCA_036008865.1 Pseudonocardiaceae bacterium
CCGTGATGCGTGCAGATGTCTCGTCGACGCGGAGGCCACCGCCGAGTGCGGCCAGCCGGTCGGATTCGTGGACGATCGCCGCCCGCAACTCGGCCGACGCCGGCACAGCGGCGCCTGAGTCGTCGATCCGCACGATGAGCCGTCCGGCGTCGCGGCTGAGATGAACGCGCACCGGGTGCGTCGCGGGCACGCGAGCAAGCAGCCGCATCACCGAAGCAGCCGCGTAGTAGATCCCCGACTCGATCTCCCAGTCGACGCGTTCACCGAGCTCACCACGGAGGGCGATGGGCCGGGGCAGGTCGCTCGCGAGCTCCTCGAGCGCCGTTCGCGTGCCTTCGTCGCGCAGCACGCCGGGGTAGATTCCGCGCACCACGGTGCGGAAGCAGTCGATCAGCTCGTCCAGCGAGGGACGCAGCCGGCTCAGCACACGTTCCGCTGCGGTGGTGTCGGTGTCCAGCACGTCCTTGAGGTGCGTCAACTCGGCTCCGATCGCGGCGAGGCTGTCGGTCGTGACCGCGCTGATCTCGGTGACCAGCCTTCGGCGCTCGACGTCGCGCGCGTGCACCAAGCGTTCCTTCGACGCGCGCAACTCGGCTTCCAGCTCTTCCGCTCCGCGGACCCTGTCCTGCAGTTCCGCGTTCAACGCCACGCTGCGCAGCAAGACTGCCGCGCTGTTCGCGACGTCACGCAGGAGACCTTCATCGTCCTCGGTGACCGAAACGCGACCGCGACCGCCGATCGCGAGCGCCCCCCGGTCCACACCGCCGTCGAACACTGTCACCGCGTGGTCGACACCTGGAACGGCGCGCAGGGCCGCAAGATCGGAGACCCGACGGGCGACTCCCGCCGAGACCGACGGCCACTCAGCGCTTCTCACCAGTTCACCGTCGACCTCGAGCCAGACAGAGGCGAATTTCGCACCGGTTCCTTCGGCCAGCACACGTGCGAGGGCAGGTAACGCCTGATCCAGCGAGTCGGTCGTCGGAAGCCGGCCCGCCACCTCCGCCAGAACTCCGTAAGGGGTCAGGGACCGGTGCAGCAGAGTGCGTTGGATCAGCCGGTCGATCAGGCGGAGGGCTGGTTTCACGCTCGCGGCACTGACGGCTGCGGCGGCGAACGACAGGGCGACAGCGGCCTGCCCCGACGAGCCGACGACCGGCCCGAGACCGCTGACCACCACGACGTAGACCGCAGCCACGTAGCACGCCAGCAGGAGCCAGCGCAGCGTGTGGACGAGGGGCACCCGCTTCACGGCTCAACGCTAGGCCACCGACACCGGTCAAGTCTCGATCCGTCTGGCCCGCAAATACGTCAGCACCGCGAGCACGCGCCTGTGGTGATGCGTCGCGTCGGAGGGGAGGCCGAGCTTGGAGAAGATGCTCGCCACGTGCTTCTCGACCGCCTTGGGACTGACATACATCTGCCCGGCGATCCCGGCGTTGGAACGGCCTTCGGCCATCAGCTTCAGGACTTCCTCCTCGCGATCGGTCAGCGAGGGCAGGTTCCTCTCCTCCCGACCCCTGGGCCGCTCGACGAGCCGCTTGGCGAGCACCGGCTCGATGACGATCTCACCGTCCTGGATGCGTGTGAGGGTGTCGCTCAAGACGTCGACACTGGCGATCTTCTCCTTCAGCCGGTAGCCGATGCGCTCGGTGCCGATGTCCAAGATGCGCATCAGGTAATGGGTCTCCGCGTAGTGCGACAACAGCAACAACCCCATGTCCGGGTGCAGCGCCCGCAACCGCTCGGCGGTGATGAGGCCACCGTCGGGTTCCGGCGGCATTCGGATGTCGAGCACCGCCACGTCCGCCGGAACGGTCGTCAGCAGGTCGACCAGCTCGTTCCCGCCCGCCACGCATCCAACGACGTCGTGACCGGCCGCGCCGAGCAGCATGACCAGCCCTTCGCGGAACAGGGCTCCGTCTTCGGCAATCACTACGCGCATGGGATCCTCGCCGTGGTCGCGCACCCGTTGAGTTCCCCGTCGCTCGTGATCGTCAACAGCAACTCGTCCTCACCTCGACGGACCGTCACCGTGATCGTGCCAGGCCTGCCTGCGAACGGCCGAAGCCCATCGGCCACCGCGAAGTACGCGGCGGTCTCAACCGCGGCGCCGTACCGCTCCTCCGGTGCTCGCACCGTCACCGGCACGCCGTGGCGTTCAGCCAGTGCTTCGAGTGCTGCGCCGAGACCGCCCGCCGCGAGCACGGGGGGGTAGATCTGGCTCGCCACGTCCCGCAGTTCCTGCAGCACGGCGTGCAACTCGTCCTGAGCTTCGTCCAGGCACTGACGCAGCTCGTGGTCGGGTTTCGGTACTCGGTGGCTGAAGGCGCCCAGGCGCAGTGACAGCGCAGCAAGGCGGAGCGCCGCTCCGTCGTGCAGCTGTTGTTCGAGCCGTCGGCGGCGCACCCATCCGGCCTCGTCGAGACCGCGGACCGCGGCCAGCTCCCGCTGCACCTTCTGGTGCTCCGTCATGGTCTCCATCGTGAGCGGCCCACGGCCGGGGTGAAAGGGGGGCTGTCCCCAGACGGGGTGGGGACATCCCCAGTACTGCAAGGCTTCAGTGGCGCTGGTATGCGGACTACCGTGGGGGCAGGGTGCGCCACACCCGTCGTGGAGTAACTGATGGGGTACAACCTCGGAGTCGATTTAGGTACCACGTTCACCGCAGCGGCGGTTGACCGCGACGGCCACGTCGAGATGTTGACCCTCGGCAACCGCACCGTCGTCACGCCGTCGGTCGTGTTCGCGCGACAGGACGGTGTGATGATCACCGGTGACGCCGCCGCCCGGCGTGCCGTGACCGATCCCGGCCGGATCGGGCGCGAGTTCAAGCGCCGCCTGGGAGATCCCACACCGCTGGTGCTGGGCGGCGCGCCCTACTCCGCCACGGACCTGCTCGGCTGCCTGCTCCACGATGTGGTCCACCAGGCCACCGACACCGAGGGCGCATCGCCGGATCAGGTCGTGCTGACCCGGCCCGCCAACTGGGGCCCGTACCGGCAAGAGCTCTTCGACGAGGTGCCGCGGCTGGCAGGCCTGGACCAGGTCCGGACGGTGACCGAACCGGAGGCCGCGGCGGCCTACTACGCCGCCGAGCGGAACCTGGCCGACGACGAGGTCGTGGCGGTGTACGACCTCGGCGGCGGCACCTTCGACGCGACCGTGGTGCGCAAGCTGCCGAACGGGATCGAGATCCTCGGCAGTCCCGAGGGGATCGAGCGGCTGGGCGGCATCGACTTCGACGAAGCGGTGTTGGCGCGCGTGGACTACCAGA
>DASYMV010000296.1:0-7027 GCA_036008865.1 Pseudonocardiaceae bacterium
GGCGCGCCGATCGTCCACAAGCGACTCAGCGCCGCGAACTCCGCCACCGCCCACTGTTCGGCGATCAGGTTGCGACCGAACGAGCTGCGGTTGGCCATGGCCCGCATTTCGCGCGAGCGCCGCATGCGGCGGCCCTCCAGGTACCCGGCGTCGCGGTGGAACATGCGGTGGTCACCGCTGCGGTACCGCTTGGCCGCGAGGAGACAGGAGCGGCCGGTGGCCGGCATCGCTCGCTCCACGAGGTGAACGTCCGCCTCCTTGCCGGTCTTGATCACGCCCAGCTCGCGGTCGACCGCGGCCAACTCGGTGACGAGCCAGCCGGGACGCGGCTCCGGCCCCTGATCGGCGTCACCCCAGGTGGACCAGCGGTCGCCGTCCGGTGGAGTGTCGGCCTCGCTGAGGGTGTCCTCGCGCGCGCGGGCGAGACGGGCGCGCTCTTCCTGCGTCAGCCTGCCGCGACGGGTCGGCTCGGTGTCGTCGGACGTCGTTCCTTCGCCGCCCTTCGCTCGTCGACGCGTGTCGTCGGCGTTGTCGAAGGCGGACTCGTACTCGGCGTAGAAGTCGTGCTCGCGCACTGGTGAGGCTCCTCGAAGAGGGAAGTGAGCGCCCCACCGCCGGAGTCGTGATCAGCCGCGTGGGGCGGGCGGACGGGCGAAGGCCACGTCCCGGACAGCGATGGACATGTGGCACCTCCTCGAATCCGCCGGCTCGAACCACCGGCCGTGCGTGTTGTGGACCAGCCTGCTGGGGTGAGGCCGTCTCGCGCAACCGATTTAGGCGTGGGCGAAGAGGTCCGCGGTGCGTTCTCCGGTCGGCTCCAGGCGCAGTCCCGCCGCCGCGGCGACCTTCACCAGACCGGCCACGTCGGACGGTTCCGCCCTCGACGTGGTGACGGCGCGCGCGAGCAAACCCTTGTGCGCCTTGTTGAAATGGCTCACGGCCTTGCGTCGCCCGGAGCCGTCCTCGCTGACGACCCGCACGACCACGGCCTGCGGCACCCTCGCCAGCGTCGCGTACGCACCGGACCGGAGATCGACCACGAGTTCGTCCACGCCCTGCAGTGCGGGCTCCAGCGCGGGCCGCCACAGGCCGCGCAGCGCACCGATCGACGGGATGGTGCTGCCGCCGGACAGCCGGTAGGCGGGAATCGGGTCGCCACCGCGCACCGCGCCGAACAATGCCGACGCGACGGCGAGGCGCTGGTGTGCGCGGTCCCGTTGCGCTTTCGTGAGGCTCGGCAGGTCCAGCGCGTCGTAGAGCACCCCGGTGTAGCGGGCGAGCGCGGGCATCGTGGGGGATCGGCGCAACTCGGCGTTGCGCTGCACCTCGGCCGCCTGCCGCTCGGACAACTTCAGCGCCACGAGGCTCGCGGACACGTCGCCCGACAGTTCCACGAGTGCGTCGGCGATCTTGTCGCGAACCGGGTTCAGCTCGGGGAACGACAGCCGGTCCAGGTCCAGCGGTGCGCCGTCGCCACCGACGGCCTTGGTCTCCGACGGGGGCAGCAGTACGAGCACGAGGCCAGAGGGTAGCCACCCGGAGAAATCGCTACACAGCGGCGAACGACAGTTCGTCGGCCACCGCGTCGCGTCCGGCGAGCCACATGCCCAACGCCTCCGCGGTTCCGCGCACCTCCGGTCCCCGGCCCAGTGGTCGTCCGCCAGGTGTGGTGGGCGCGACGCGATTGCGCAGCAATCGCCGGTTGAGGGCCGCGCTCAGGATCACGCCCTCGCGGAAGATCGCCGCGGCGACCGGTGCGGGGACGTCACGGGGCCGGCCGAGTGCGCGCAGCACGTCCTGGTGGTGCACCGCGACATCGCCGAGGAGGAACCCGGCGGAGACCCGAGCGATCGTCGAGGGATCGGCCGCCCAGGCCGAACCGGCCTCGGTCAATGCAGTCCGCGAGAGTCCGCGCGCCTCTCGGACGACGTCCGCGTTCGTCGCGTCGATCCGCAATCCGTTGCGCACGTACCGGCCCGGCTGGTCGGTGCTGATCAGGTGCGCGAGGACGTCGCGCGGCGCCCAGCCCGCGCACAGCGTCGGTCCGGATTCGAACTCGGCGTCGGTCAGGCTCTCGACGGTGGCCATGAACCGGGCTCGCTCGGCACGCAGCTCACGTTCGGCCGGAAAGTACATGTGCCGAGAAGTAACAGTTACCTGTCGGTGACGTCAATCTCCCCAACGGCTGAAAACCGGTGTCGACCGTGATCACCCCGATGGTGAGCGTCATGCGGCGGACGCCGGTCCCGGCCACCGACGGTATCCGCGATCACATCGGCGAGAAGCTCCGGGTGCGACAGGAACGGGTGGTGCCCGGTCGGGATCTCGACCACGCGCTGCGCCCTCCGGGCGAACACGCGTTGCCGTTGCGGCACGGTCGCTCGGTCCTGTGCGCACACGACGTAGGTCGAGGGAACCGATCGCCACGCGATGGCACGCGGGGCCTGGCCGAAGGCGGTCTGCGACTGCGGCGAGAGTCGCTTCAGCGCACCTTCCACGGCCTCGGTGTCGCAGTCCTGCATGAAGAGTTCGGGCAGCACGTCGCCCTGGACCTCGGCGGTGCCGTCCTCCCGCGGGTGGATGAACGGCGCGCCTGCACCGGCGACGAGGTCGAGCGACTCGCCCTCGTCGGGCAGCACCGAGGTGACGTAGACGAGGTGGTGTGCGCGCAACCCGGCATCGGTGATCACCATGCCGCCGTAGGAGTGGCCGACGAGCACGACCGGCTCGTCGCCGAGCACGGCTGCCACGGCGTCCGCGTCGGTGTGCACATCACCACCTCCTCCGCAGCTCGGCAACTCCACGGCGGTCGTGCTCAGGCCGCGGAAGGCCAGTGGTGCCACCATCCGGTTCCACCACCACTGCGCGTCGGAAACGAAGGCGCCGTGCACGAATACGACCTTCACGGCATCAGCTCACCACTGCGCGGCACTCCTGCGCTGCAGGTTTCACCACAGGCGGAACGCATAACCGGTTGGAACCAGTTGGACGGCGTTCACTACGCTGCTCCAACAGCCCCTGCCTTGTCCGCCGAGGAGCACTCACCGTGATCACCAGGATGTCGTCGCTGTTCCTGCGCACCTTGCGCGAGGATCCGGCCGACGCCGAAGTCCCCAGCCACAAGCTGCTGGTCCGTGCCGGCTACGTCCGTCGCGTCGCTCCGGGCGGGTACTCCTGGCTGCCGCTGGGGCTGCGGGTGCTGCGCAACATCGAGCAGGTCGTGCGCGAGGAGATGGACGCGATCGGCGCGCAGGAGATCCAGTTCCCCGCGCTGCTGCCGAAGGAGCCCTACGAGGTCACCAACCGGTGGACCGAGTACGGCCCGAACATCTTCCGGCTCAAGGACCGCAAGGGCGGCGACTACCTGCTCGGGCCCACGCACGAGGAGCTCTTCACACTCACCGTGAAGGGCGAGTACAGCTCGTACAAGGACTACCCGGTCACGCTGTACCAGATCCAGACGAAGTACCGGGATGAGGCGCGGCCCCGCGCGGGCGTCCTGCGCGGCCGCGAGTTCGTCATGAAGGACTCGTACTCCTTCGACCTCGACGACGAGGGCCTGGAGCGCTCCTACCAGCGGCACCGCGACGCCTACATCCGGATCTTCGACCGCCTCGGCATGGACTACGTCATCGTCTCCGCCACGTCGGGTGCGATGGGCGGGTCCGCGTCCGAGGAGTTCCTCGCCGTCGCGCCGACGGGTGAGGACACCTTCGTGCGCAGCACGGAGTCGGACTACGCGGCCAATGTCGAGGCCGTCGCGACGCCCGCGCCGCCGGAGCAGTCCGTGGAGGACAAGCCCGGCGCGCAGGTGCACCACACGCCGAACACGCCGACCATCGAGTCGCTGGTCGACTTCCTCAACGGTGCCGGTCTCGGCCGGACCTTCACCGCAGCGGACACGCTGAAGAACGTGCTCGTGAAGATCCGCAAGCCGGGTGACGCGGAGTGGACGTTGCTCGCGATCGGGCTGCCCGGTGACCGCGAGGTCGACATGAAGCGCCTGGAAGCCGCGCTGGAGCCGAACGAGGTCGCGCTGCTCGAGGAAGCCGACTTCGCGCGCAACGCCTTCCTGGTGAAGGGCTACATCGGGCCGGGGGCGCTGTCGGACAACGGCGTGCGCTACCTCGTCGACCCCCGTGTGGTGCGCGGGACGGCCTGGGTGACCGGTGCCGACAAGGCCGACCACCACGTCGTCGACCTCGTCGTCGGCCGCGACTTCACACCCGACGGCGTCATCGACGTGGCCGAGGTCCGCGAGGGCGACCCGTCGCCGGACGGCCACGGCACCCTCGTCGCGGCGCGCGGCATCGAGATCGGCCACATCTTCCAGCTCGGCCGCAAGTACACCGACGCGTTCTCGGTCGCCGCGCTCGGCCCGGACAGCAAGCCCATCCGGATCACCATGGGCTCCTACGGCATCGGCGTCTCGCGGCTCGTCGCCGCGATCGCGGAGCAGAGCCACGACGAGCGCGGCCTGATCTGGCCGCGCAACGTCTCACCCGCCGACGTGCACGTCGTCATCGCGGGCAAGGACGAGACGGTGACCGCCGGTGGCGAGAAGCTCGCCGCGGAGCTCGACGCGGCCGGCGTGAGGGTGCTGCTCGACGACCGCAAGGCGAGCCCCGGCGTGAAGTTCGCCGACGCGGAACTCGTGGGCGTGCCCACGATCCTGGTGGTGGGCCGAGGCCTCGCGAACGGCGTGGTCGAGGTCAAGGACCGCCGCACCGGCGAGCGGGTCGAGGTGCCGGTCGAGTCCGTGGTGCAGCATCTGGTGGACCTCGTCCGCGGCTGATTCTCCGCACACGTGGGGCTGTCGTGTCGCGACAGCCCCACGAGTGTTCTCAGAGGCAGCTTCTCAGGGGGAGTGCAGCACCGCCGAGAGCACGGAGTCGGTGTCGGACAGGTCCTTCAGCACCACGTGCGCCCCGGCGTCGCGCAACTCGTCCGCACTGTTGCGCCCGGTCGCCACTCCGACGGCCACCGCTCCGTGGTGCAGCGCGGCCTCGACGTCGTGCGGCGTGTCACCGATGACCACCACGGCCTCGGGGACGAATTCCGTCCCGTGCTTGGCGGTGGCGAGCCGCATCGCCTCGGTCACCAGATCCGGGCGGAACTCGGACACGGTGCCGTAGCCGCCGATGTCGAAGTCCAGGTGCGTGTCGAGCCCGAACGCCGCCAGCTTGTAGCGGGCCACCTCGACGAGGTTGCCGGTCACCAGGCTCTGCACGACGTCGCGCCGCAGGGCCAGCGCCGCGAGCGCCTCGGCGGAGCCGGGCAGTGCACGGCCCCGTTCCAGCAGCATCGGGTGCTCGGCGGCCACCACGTCCACCAGGGCCGCGTGCAGACGCTCGATCAACTCCTCGGTGGGCACCAGCTGGTGCGCCTTCAGCAGTTCCACGGTGATGGCCCGCTCAGTGCGGCCGGGGAACGACGGCAGGTGTTCGAGATCGATGCCGACGACCGAGTTCAGTGCGGCGCGGTACCACCGCCCGCCCATACCGCGCAGATCGACCAGCGTGAGGTCGATGTCCCACAGCACGAGCCGCCTCATGCCCGAAGCACGCCTTCGGGGACCTCGCGCGTCCGGGACCTCACTGCTGAACCAGCGGTTTGACCGAGTCGACCATCTCCTGCAGTTCCGCCTCGGTGGGCGTGGCCGGCTTCACCGGGCCGCCCGCGAGGTCGCCGTTCGCCATGAAGACGTGAAAGCCCTTGTCGCCCTTGAGGACGAGCACCTTCACCATTCCCCTTGTGGCGAGGCACTCGTTCCCGGAGGTGGTCGTGACGGCGTCGACCTGCACGCCGTCGATGTCGACCGTCTTGCCGTCGTTGCCGGTGAACGGCATCTTCACCGGCTTGGGCTGGCCGATCGACACCTGGTGGCTCGGCGCGGACTTGTAGAACTGCTCGCTGAGCGCCTTGGCGAAGTCGGAGCCGACCTTCGCGAGGTCCGTCTGGGGCACGACGACGCCACCGGTGCCGCCCTTGCTGTAGGGCTTGCCGCCGCACTGGTACTCGCCGTAGGTGGTGATGCCCTTGAGGCTGAACCCGTCCATGCCGTCGACGGGAACGGTGCCACCGGTGCGCAACTGCCAGGTCTTCGGCACGTCGTAGCTGTAGGACAGCGACTGGGTGGGCACGCATGTCCAGTCGTTCTTGTGCGCCTTGCAGGACTTCCCCGGCGAAGCCGCGCTGCTGCTGGTGGAGGACGGTGCGGCCGGTGCGGAATCGGTCGACTGCGCGGCCCCGGTGGTCTCCGTGCCGTTCCGCGTCACGAGCCATGTGACCAGGCCCCCGACGAGGAGCACGACGACGACGGCCGCACCGATCACGAGCCAGCGCTTGCTCTTCTTCTCAGGCGGGGGTTCGTCGCCGCCGAAGACCCCGAGACCGCCGTACGAGCTGCCGAATCCCTGCTGGGGAAAACCGCCGGTCGAGGGGTGGCCGGACTGCTGACCCCAACCGCCCTGGCCGGACTGGTCTCCCCAACCGCCATGTCCGTCACCTGGGTAAGTCACCGGCAGACCGTATCGTGCGGCTGCTTCCGCCAGGGCCGTGACCGGGATCATGGAGCGTGGTCGGGACGTGGGTCAGCCGGGCAGGAAGCTGAACCGCACCTTGCGGACGGTGTTGTCGACGTTGGTGTCGACCAGGCAGACGGACTGCCAGGTGCCCAGCGTCATCACGCCTGCGAGCACGGGGATCGACGCGTAGGGCGGTATCAGCGCGGGCAGCACGTGGTCCCGACCGTGGCCGGGCGAACCGTGCCGATGCCGCCAGCGGTTGTCCGCGGGCAGCAGGTCCCGCAACGCGGCGAGCAGGTCGTCGTCGCTGCCCGCACCGGTCTCCAGAATCGCGAGACCGGCCGTGGCGTGCGGTACCCAGACGTGCAGCAGGCCGTCGGAATCGGTGTCCGCCAAGAACTTCTCGCACTCGCCGGTCAGGTCGTGGACGACCTCGTCCGAGCCGGTCCTGATCTCGATCTCCTCTGAGAGCACCTGTCCACCGTAGGACCACAGCGGGC
>DASYMV010000297.1:0-6851 GCA_036008865.1 Pseudonocardiaceae bacterium
AAGACCCGCTCCGGCAAGATCATGCGCCGCCTGCTCCGCGACGTGGCCGAGAACCGCCAGATCGGTGACGTGACCACACTCGCCGACTCGTCGGTGATGGAGCTCATCTCCACGGGCCTGAAGTCGGGTTCCAGCGACGACTGAGTGAGGCACGGGCGGGGCGCTCCGGGGGCGGAGCACCCCGCCCGTGTGCGACGATGGTGCCCAGGTGAGCCGGGAAGTCTGGTCGGCACGTTGACCGCGCACACGTCGACCGCCTGGAGCTGATCACCCGATGTCCCGCCGACCGGCCGTCGCCGCCGCCGAGTTCGCCCGCTACCTGCGCACCGAGACCGTTGGTGGCGTCGTACTGCTCGTGGCCACGGCCATGGCGCTGATCTGGGCGAACTCCCCGGTCAGCGCGGCGTACTTCGCGTTGCGCGAGTTCCACGTCGGTCCCGAGGCGTTGCACCTGCACCTGTCGCTGGGTGAGTGGACCCAGGACGGCCTGCTCGCTGTCTTCTTCTTCGTGGCCGGCCTCGAGCTCAAGCGCGAACTGGTGGTCGGTGAGCTCTCCAACTTCAAGGCGGCGATCCTGCCGGTCGTGGCCGCGATCGGCGGCATGGTGGTTCCCGCGGTGCTCGCCCTGATCGTGGGACGGGGCCAGCCCGGCATGGACCAGGCGTGGGCCATCCCGGTCGCGACGGACATCGCGTTCGCGCTCGGCGTCCTGGCGATCACCGCGTCCGGCTTGCCGAACAGCCTTCGGGTGTTCCTGCTGAGCCTGGCCGTGGTCGACGACCTGGGTGCGATCGTCCTGATCGCCGTGCTGTTCACCTCGACGTTCGACGTCCTCGCCGCACTCGTGGCCGTGGCACTGCTCGGCCTGTACGCCTACCTGCAGCACAAGCGGGTGAGGTCGCCCTTCCTGTACGTGCCGATCGCGCTGGGCACGTGGGTGGCGATCCACGCCGCCGGGGTGCACGCGACCATGGCGGGCGTCGCACTCGCACTGCTGACGCGGGTCCGCAAGGACCACTACGAGCGCGAGGCGCCCGCGCTGCGGCTCGAGCACAGGTTGCAACCCTGGTCCGCGGGCCTGGCCGTACCGGTCTTCGCGCTGTTCGCCGCGGGGGTGCCGATCAACGGCGAGGCGCTGCGCAGCATGTTCACCGACAGGATCGCGCTCGCGGTGATCGTGGGGCTCGTGGTGGGCAAGGTGGTCGGCATCGTGGGCGCGTCGGCGATCGCGGTGAAGTTGAAGCTGGCCGTGTGGCCCAGCGGGGCGGGTCCGCGCGACGTCGTCGCGGTCGCCGTGCTCGGCGGTGTCGGTTTCACCGTGAGCCTTCTGATCGCCGAGTTGTCCTTGCGGGGTGCGCAGGCCGACCGGGCCAAGACCGCCGTGCTGGTGGCGTCGATGATCGCATCACTGCTGGCAGCGGCGCTGCTGGTCCGCCGGAGTCGGGTCCACCAGCGTGACGAGCCGATAACGTGATCAGCCCGTCGAAGCGCTCGCGGCACCGGTGCATGGCACGATGACCCGGTGACCAGCGCGAGGGAGTACACCAACGGCGCCCGTGGAAACGCCGGGCCGCCACAAGTCCCGTCCATTCCACTGACCGAGGAGAGCGCCGCCCGCATCGCCGGTGACACCTCGATCGGGGGCCTGGTCCGCGACGCGACGGCTCATCTGTCCACCCTGGTCAGGGCAGAGGTGGAACTCGCGCGAGCGGAGATCACCTCGGAGATCAAGAAGGGCGTCCGCGGCAGCGTCTTCTTCATGATTTCGTTGACCATCCTCCTGTTCAGCCTGTTCTTCCTGTTCATGACGATCGGTTACTTCTTCTACGACGTCTTCCGCTGGCCGCTGTCGGTGGCGTTCGGTGTGGACTTCCTGCTGATGCTGGTCGTCGCGGGGATCTTCTTCCTGCTCGGCTACCGGAAGGTCCGCAAGATCCAGGCGCCGGAACGCACCCTCGAGGAGGCCAGGGAAACCATGGCAACCCTGCGTCACCGCGGCGAAGGACACTGAGCGCGCCGGTGCGGCTCCCTCCCGACCCGTCGGTCGTGCGAGTCAGCGGTCCGTGGACGCACCGCGACGTGTCGGCCAACGGCATTCGGTTGCACGTCGCAGAGCTCGGTGAGGGCCCGCTGGTCCTCTTGCTGCACGGGTTCCCCGAGTTCTGGTGGTCGTGGCGGCACCAGTTGACGGCGCTGGCCGAGGCGGGCTACCGCGCCGTGGCCGTCGACCTGCGCGGCTACGGCGACTCGGACAAGCCGCCGAGGGGCTACGACGGCTGGACCCTGGCCGGCGACGTGGCCGGGCTGGTCAAGGCGCTCGGCGAACGCCGCGCACACCTGGTCGGGCACGCGTGGGGCGGCCTGCTCGCGTGGACGGTGGGCGCGATGCACCCCAGGGTGGTGCGGTCGGTGTCCGCGCTGTCCGCACCACATCCCCTGGCGCTGCGGCGTGCGATCCGCAAGCACCCTCGCCAGCAGGGCCGAGCCAGCGGCCACGTGTTCCGCTTCCAGACGCCGGTGTACCCGGAGCGCTGGCTCACCGCAGACGGAGCGCAGAGCGTTGCGCGCCTGCTGCACGCGTGGTCGGGCCCCAAGTGGACGGTGGCGCCGGAGTTCGACGAGGTCGTCCGCCGCAATCGGCAGGCCATGCTCGTGCCGGGCGTCGCGCACAGCGCGCTGGAGTACTACCGGTGGGGGGTGCGCTCGCAGTTGCGCGGCGACGGAAGGCGCTTCGCCGAGGCGATCGACCGGCGCCTGGAAGTTCCGGTCCTGCAACTGCACGGCGCGATCGACCCGATCATGCTCGAGTCGACGGCGCACGCGTCAGCGCTCTGGCTGGGACCGCGGTCGAAGTACCGCAGCCTGCCCGAGGTCGGGCACTTCCCCAATCAGGAGGCGCCGCACACGACGAGCCGGCTCCTCACGGAGTTCCTCGCCAGAACCTGAGGCACCCGGACCTGAGGCCTCCTACGAGGCACAAGTCTGGGTGGACACCTTGCGGACGAGCGTCGGTGCCTCGTTCACCACGTTCGCGATCTGGTGCGCGGTGAGCACGAAACCCGTCTCCTGGTCGTCGACCGCGGCGCCGAAGACCACGCCCATCACCTTGCCCTGCGGGTCGACCAGCGGGCCACCGGAGTTACCGCTGCGCACCTTGGCACGCACCGTGTAGACGTCGCGGGTGACGGTCTGCGCGTCGTAGATGTCCGGTCCGCGCAGCAGCGGGATGCGCTCGCGCACCCTGGCCTCGGACGCGGTGTACGGGCCGTCGAGCGGGTAGCCGAGCACGATGCCGTCCTGGCCCTGGTCGATCTCGTCCGAGCGGAACTGCAGCGGCGGAGCGTCCAGATCCGGCACCGCGAGGATCGCGATGTCGGTCTGCGGGTCGTAGTGCACGACGGTCGCGTCGAACTGGCCGCGGCCCACCTCGACGCTGACCTCGCTGGTGCCTGCGACGACGTGCGCGTTCGTCATCACGCGCTCCTTGGCGATGACGAATCCGGTGCCTTCGAGCGCACGCGAGCACGAGGGAGCCCGGCCGCGCACCTTCAGCACGCTGGGCTTGAGCCTCTGCACGACCGGGTTGCTGCTCAGCGCGGGGTCCGGCGGCCCGACGTCCCGCAGCGGCGTGCGGTTGAACGGGTCCATCGCGGCCGGGAACCCGGAGACGTCGAGCAGGTTCTGCAGGTCGTGCGACAGGGTCTTCGCAGCCTGCGGCATCACCGAGTCGACGGTGCGCAGGATGGTCGACTGGTTGATCGACTTCGCCAGACTCGGCATGCCCGCGACCGTGGTGAGCGGCAACGCGATCATCCAGGCGACCGCGAAGACGATCGCGCCCTGGACGATGGCGCCCAGCGCGTTGTCCACACCCCGCAACGGGGTCGCGTTCACCTTCGGCTTGATCGTCCGGCCCACGTACACGCCGAGCGTCTCACCGAGCGCCACCAGCAGCACCAGGACGCCCACCGTGAAGACGACCTTGGTCACCACGTTGTCGAACTGGCTGACGACGAGCGGAGCCAGTTGCGTTCCGAGCACGAGACCGACCAGCACACCGGCGAACGCGGGCAGCGCGATGACCACGCCCTGGCGGGCGCCCGATACCGCCGCTACGACGGCGAGCGCCAGCACAAGCAGGTCCACCCAGTTCACCCGTACTACCTCCGCCAAGTCACCACGTAGCGCGCAACGCTAGTTCAAGGTCGCGAACATCTGTCGCATCCCACGGTCGTTCCCAGCCACCGAGTGCGAGAAGGCCGTTCAGCAGACCGGCGGTGAACCCCCACACCAGCATGCCTGGCGCGGAGAAGGCCGGGCCGAGGTATCCCGACGAGTGGCGCACGCGGAAGCGGTTGGCCGGGTCCGCGAGGTGCGCGATCGGGATTCGTGCGACCGCGGCGGTCTCGCCCGCGTCCACCGGCGCGACGGGACTCGGCTCCTCCCAATGCGCCAGCACGGGGGTGACGACGAAGCCGGACACGGGGACGTGCAGCTCCGGCAGCAGGGCCACCGGTCGCACACCCTCCGGCAGCACCCCGGTCTCCTCCATCGCCTCACGCAGCGCGGTGGCCACCGGACCGTCGTCGGTCGGATCGGCGGCACCGCCCGGAAAGGCCACCTGGCCGGGATGCGAGCCCAGCGAGTCCGCTCGGCGAAGCAACAGGACG
The DNA here is from genome assembly GCA_036008865.1 of Pseudonocardiaceae bacterium. Taxonomy (GTDB): domain Bacteria; phylum Actinomycetota; class Actinomycetes; order Mycobacteriales; family Pseudonocardiaceae; genus DASYMV01. The sequence goes on from DASYMV010000297.1 coordinate 4,671, forward strand.
TCCGGGCCGTCGTCACCCTCGCCGAACAGCATCAGCACCGCCGCGGCGCGGCCCACACCGGGCTCGGGCGGCGAGATGCGGCTGAACGCCGTGGTCTCGATCTCCGCGGTCGCCTTGACGAGCCTGGTCATCCAGTCGGGTACGTCCGCCGGGTCCACCAGAGGTCCTGGTGTCATCCGCCCACGACCTTCCTGACCTGGTCCGCGGAGGTGAACACCAGCGGGTCGGTCACCTGCTTCACCGACCCGTCCGCACCGACGAGGTAGCTCGAAGGCAGCGACGACACGTTCAGCGCCCTGCGGATGGTGTCCGACGAGTCCGCCACCGACGGCAGGTGCACGCCCAGCGAGGTCAGCAAGCTCAAGCCGTCGTCCTCCTTGCTCTGCACCTGCACCGCGATCACCGGCACCGCGCCGGGCTGCGCGGCGTAGGCGTCCAGCACGGGAAGCTCCTTCTGACACGGGACGCACCAGGTGGCCCACAGGTTCACCAGTGCGGGACGGCCCGCGACGAGTGAGGCCAGGTCGGCCTGGCGCCCGTCACCGAGGCAGGTCACCGGCACGCCGCGCAGGGACTGCGGGCCATCCGGGGCCGCCGCGGGGCACGGGCGCAAAGCCGCATCGCGACGCGCCTCGGTCAGGTCCCGCGTCGGTGCGGCAGCGGAGGACTGATCGGCGACGGCGTGCTGGGGCCCGGAGTCCCTCGGCCACAGCGCGACAGCACCGGCCACCGCGAGCACGAGGACGATCAAGAACCAGCGTGTGCGCGTGCTCACCCGGCACTACCCCCGAGCTTCTCGCCGGCGCGGACGCGCTCCGCCAGCGCCAGCAGGTGCTCGGTCTCCGGTCCTTTGACGAGCTTCGCCGCGCGCTCCGGATCGGTCGGCCCCAGCCCGTAGGACGGGCAGGCGGGCGCCAGCAGGCAAGCGCCGCACGCGGGCGTCCGCGCGTGGCAGACCCGGCGGCCGTGGAAGATCACCCGGTGCGACAACAGCGTCCAGTCGCGACGCTCGATCAGCGCGCCGACGGCGTGCTCGACCTTGACCGGGTCCTCCTCCTCGGTCCAGCCCCAGCGTCTGACCAGGCGGCCGAAGTGCGTGTCGACCGTGATCCCGGGCACGCCGAAGGCGTCGCCCAGGACGACGTTCGCGGTTTTGCGGCCCACGCCGGGAAGCGTGACGAGGTCCTCGAGGCGACCGGGCACCTCGCCGTCGAAGCGCTCGACCAGTGCCGCCCCGAGGCCCATCAACGAAGCGGCCTTGTTGCGGAAGAAGCCGGTCGATTTGATCATCTCTTCGAGCTCGACCCGGTTCGCACCCGCGTAGTCGGCTGCGGTGCGGTACCTGTCGAAGAGCACGGGGGTGACTTCGTTCACCCGTTTGTCCGTGGTCTGTGCGGACAGCACCACGGCGATGAGCAGTTCGAGCGGCGTGGTGAAGTTCAGTTCGCAGTGCGCGTCGGGATACCCCTCGCTCAACACCCTGGTCATGCGGCGCGCACGGCGCACCAGTCCCAGACGCGATTCCGGCTTCCCCCGCTGACCGTTCCAGCCGGAGCCCTTCCGCACCTGCGCCTTCTGGCCGGGGTCCTTCCGGGTGGCGACACCCGCTGATCCGTCTCCGGACGTTTGGGGGCGTGTGTCTTCAGGCACGGATCCAGGGTAGTCAACCCGCCGGAGTGACCCCCTCCCGTGCGGTCGGAAACACGATGCGCAAGGATCGAAGCCATCATGACTGCCTGGTTCGTCATCGCCGTTCCGATCGTGATCATGTTCTTCGCGCTCTTCATGGAGCGCGTGGAAGCGAAACTCCGGCATGTTGCGGTGCAGGAGGACGAGGTCGAGGAGTTCTTGGAGCAGGCCCGACCGGACGAGGTCCGGGCGCTCTACGGACACGGCATCGGTCGCGCGCTCGAGCTCTTCCGGCTGCGCAGGCTCGGTGGCCGCGCGCTCAGCCTCCGGCAGAAGCGCTCCCGCCGCTAGCTCAGCGGAACAGACGGAATAGACAGGCCTACGGGCACGTTTACTGCCCGTGGGCTTGCCAGACTGTTCAGTCTGGATCGTGGAAGTGCAGGTCACGCCGATGATCGGCGAGCCGAAAGGCGATCCACGACGCAGCCCTTAGACTGCACTCAGTGATCGGCGGCACGGCGCTGACTCCGCCAGACGGCGGAAGGCGCTCAA
>DASYMV010000298.1:0-10558 GCA_036008865.1 Pseudonocardiaceae bacterium
GAGGGCGACGTGCTCGAGATCGGCACCCCTGCTGCCGGGCTGCGCTGCTACGTCGCGGTCTCGGGTGGCGTCGACGTGCCACCTGAGCTGGGCAGCCGCTCGACGGACCTGCTGTCCGGCATCGGGCCTGCGCCGCTGCAGCGGGACGACGTGCTCCCGCTGGGCACGCCGACCGGACTGCCCATCGGCGTCGACGGGCTGCCGCCCACGCGCGTGGAATCCGAACTGGTCGTCCCGGTGCTGCTCGGTCCGCGCGACGACTGGTTCCGCGACCCCGCCGCCCAGCTCACCGCGGGGAGCTGGAGGGTCTCCGACGACAGCAACCGGGTGGGCATGCGCCTCGACGGGACCGCGCTCGAGCGCACGGAGGCCTTCAAGGGTGAGGAGCTGCCCAGCGAGGGCATGGTGACCGGCTCGGTCCAGGTGCCGGCGAGTGGTCAGCCCGTGGTGTTCCTCGCCGACCATCCCACGACCGGCGGCTACCCGGTGATCGGCGTGGTGCCCGCGCGCGCTCTGCCCTCACTCGCCCAGGCACGGCCGGGCACACCCGTGCTGTTCCGGGTGTGCTGAGGGCTCTGAAGGCGTTGAGCGTCTTGAGAGCCCTCATGACACGTCAGTACTCGGATTCGTACAGGTTCGCGAGTTCGGTGTGCAGGGCGGTGGCGTCGGTGAGCGGCTTGCCGTCCAGGGTGTGCGCACGGGTGATCTTGCGGATGCTGGAGACGAGGAAGACGCCGTCGGCGCTGTGCAGCTCGTCCGCGCGCACCGGCTCGATCTCCACCGACCAGCCTGCCCGCCGCGCCGCGCGGAAGAGGGCCGCCTGGGTGGTACCGGGAAGAATGCCCAGCGTGGCGGGCGGCGTCGTCAGCGTGCGGTCGTTGGCCACGACCACCGTCGACGTCGGGCCCTCCAGGACGTGGCCGTCCGAGGTGGTGAACACGACGTCGGCCGCGCCGCGCCGCTCGGCTTCCCGCAGCGCCGCCATGTTGACCGCGTAGGACAGGGACTTCGCGCCCAGCAGCAACCACGGCGCGCGCTCGGCGAGGCCGGGCTCGATGCCGCGTTCGAGGGTGATCGCGGCCAGACCTTCGCCGCGCTGGCTGAACACCTTCGGTGAGATGTCCATGCCGAGCGCGAAACCCGTCGGCGTCCCGTCGCCGCCTTCCACACCGCGGGTGTAGAGGAGCTTGAGCGCGATCTCGGAGCCGCCGGTCCAGTTGTCCAGCACCAGTTGCACGCTGCGCTCGAAAGCCGCGCGGTCGGGCACCGGCAGATCCAGCATCGCGGCCGAGCGCGCCAAGCGGTCGAGGTGCGGACCGAGCTCACGGGGCTTCCCGTCCACCACGAGGACGGTCTCGAACACCCCGTCACCGCGCAACAGTCCCAGATCGTCGACCCGCACCAGCGGGGTTTCCGGGTCGGCCAGCGTTCCGTCGAGCAAGGCGAGCACGCGCATGGGAGTGAGAGTACTCACGGCCTACCATCGATTCCGTGGAGACCGCGAGCGGCCGGAGGGCCTTGCGCACGACCTTGCACGAACGCGGGATGCGGATGACGCCCCAGCGGCAGCTCGTGCTGGACGCGGTACGTGAGCTCGACCACGCGACACCGGAGCAGATCTGCCAGCGCGTGCAGGACACCGCGCCCACCGTCAACATCACCACCGTCTACCGGACGCTCGACCTGCTGGACCGCCTGGGCCTCGTCCGCCACACCCACCTCGGCCACGGCGCGCCGACCTACTCAGCGCACGAGCACGAGCACGTGCACCTGGTGTGTCACCGCTGTGGCCGGGTCACCGAGATCCCCCGCGAGTTGCTCGACGACCTCGCCGGAACACTGGGCACCCGCTACGGGTTCGAACTGGATGCCAGCCACCTCGCGCTGTCCGGTGCGTGCCACGACTGCCAGAACCAGGAGAACGAGTGACTTCGCCGCTGCTGACCGCCCCAGGTGCCGTCGCCCCGTACGACGGCTCCCCCGACGCCGGTGTCGCCTGGCACTACGGCGACCCGTTCGCGGAACAGCGCTCCGCCGCGCGTTCGGTCGCGGTCTTCGACCGCTCGAACCGAGCCGTGATCGCGATTCCCGGCGAGGACCGGCTGACCTGGTTGCACTCACTGACCAGCCAGCACTTCGAGGCCCTCGGCGAAGCCGCCGGCTCGGAGGCCCTGATCCTGGACGTGCACGGCCGCGTCGAGCACCACGCCGTCGTTGCCAACATCGACGGCACGGTCTACCTCGACACCGAGGCCGTCACCGCCCCCGCACTGCTCGACTACCTGGTCAAGATGCGGTTCTGGTCGAAGGTCGAGCCGCGCGACGCGACGGAGGAGTTCGCGCTGCTGACCGTCGTCGGTCCGGACGTGGTGCCGCTGCTGGAGAAGCTAGGCCTGCCGGTGCCCGGCAAGCCGAACCGGGTGGTGGCGCTCGAAGCCGGTTTCGCACGGCGGATGCCGTGGCCTGGCCACGACGCGGTCGACCTCCTCGTGCCGCGCGAGCAGCTGACCGCCTGGTGGCAGCGACTGACGGACGGGGGCGCTCGTCCCGGCGGGAGCTGGGCGTTCGAGGCGCTCCGTGTCGAGTCGCTGCGCCCGCGCTTGGGCGTCGACACCGACGACCGCACCATCCCGCACGAGGTGAACTGGATCGGCTCGGCGGTGCACCTGAACAAGGGCTGCTACCGAGGGCAGGAGACCGTGTCCAAGGTGCACAACGTCGGCCGGCCGCCGCGCCGCATGTTGCTGCTGCACCTCGACGGCTCGCCGGAGGTGCAGCCCGAGACCGGCGACCCGGTGCTGCTCGGCGACCGCGTGGTCGGCCGAGTGGGCAGCGTCGCGCTGCACCACGAGCTGGGCCCGATCGCGTTGGCGCTGGTCAAGCGGTCGGTTCCGGTCGACGCGGAGCTGCTCACCGGCGTGGAGGACCGCATCGTCCAGGCGTCGATCGACCCCGATTCCGTCCCGCCGGACACCCCCGCGCCCGGCCGCATCGCCGCGCAGAACCTCGGCCGGTGATCCACGAGAGATATGCCACTATCTCGGCATGTCCCGACCCGGTTCACACGGCACGCTGCTGACCGTCGCCCCCACCGGGGCCGAGCACGCGAAGGCCGACGTACCCCAGCTCCCGGTCACCCCGGACGAGCTGGTCGCCACGGCGCGCAGCTGCGAACAGGTGGGCGCCGCGATGATCCACGTGCACATCCGCGACGACGACGCGAAACCGACGCTCGACCTCGTCCGGCTGAAGGAGACGGTGGCGGCACTGCGGGAGCAGACCGGTCTCATCGTGCAGCTGTCCACGGGGGGTGCGGTGACCGATCCGGAGTCGGACCGGCTCCGCGTGCTCGACGCCATGCCCGATTCGGCCTCCTGCACGATGGGGACCGTCAACTTCGGCGATGAGGTCTTCTCCAACCGCTGGGAGTTCATCGTCGCGCTGCACAAGAGCATGCAGGAACGCGGCATCGTGCCCGAGTACGAGATCTTCGACCTCGGACAGCTCGCGTCGCTGCGACGGCTGCTCGACCAGCACGGGCTGCCAGCGGGTGAGAAGGTGCACGTCGACCTGGTGATGGGCGTTCCGGGTGGCATGCCTGGCGACGCCGAGACCTTGGTGTCCGTGCTGCGACTGCTTCCCGAAGGCGCGTCGTTCTCGGCGACGGGCATCGGCCGGACCACGCTGCCGGTGATGCTCACCGCGCTGGCAGCCGGTGGCCACCTGCGGGTGGGCATGGAAGACACGATCACGTACTCGAAGGGCGTTCCGGTCCGGGACAACGCACAACTGGTCGCTCGCGCCGCGGGACTGGCCAGGATCGCCCAGCGGCCCCCGCTGCCCGTGCCGGAGGCGCGGCAGCTGCTCGGCGTGCACGGTTGAGATGAATTCGGAAGAGGTTTGTGTTGGCGGCTGACCCAGATGTCCCGCAGGATGAACACGTGATCGAGGTGCGTCCTGGAGGACGCCGCCGAATCGACCGAGTGCTCGCCCCCGACTACGCGGAGGGCATCGCGCAGCGGCCGCTCGCCGACGTGCGTGCGCTGCGCGACGAGGCGGCCCAGGAGGAGACAGACCTCTCCTACCTGCGACGTTTGCTGCACGCCCGGATCGACATCGTGAGAGCCGAGCAGCAGCGGCGGTCGGACGGCGCTTCCGCGCCGGTCGTCGACCAGCTCGCCACGATCCTGTCGGCCAACGCGGTGGGTCCGGCGACGGGACTCGGTCGGTACCAGACCCAGGAGCCGTCCAGGGCCGAGGCGCACCGGCGCAAGATCGAGGCGCTGGTGTCGGACGTCGACCTCTCGGACGTGAGCGCGCTGTCCGACGAGAAGCTCGACCTGGCTCTGCGGACCTTCATCGGCGAAGAGGCCTCGGTCTCCCAGCGCCGGCGCGAGGTGCAGGCGGTGGTGGACCTGCTCAACGCCGAGATCGCCGACCGCTACCAGCGCGGCAGCGCGTCTGTGGACGAACTCCTGGCCGCCGAGCGGGGCTGGCTGAACAAACCTCAGGACTGACCGAGCTCGTCGAGTTTCATGATGCGGGAAACATCTCCCACCAACTGAGCGCCCGTCCTAACGTGCAGGCATGAGCGGTCGCTATCGCTGGGTGGTCCTCGGGGTGGGCGCGCTGGCGCAGGGCACCAACGCGGCGGTGTTCCTCGGCCTGCCGGCGATCACCCCGCAGCTGCGCCAGCACTTCCACCTCAGCATCCCGCAGGTCGGATTGCTGCTCGGCGCGGTCAACCTCGGCACGATGCTGACGCTGGTCGCCTGGGGCGCGGTCGCCGACCGGCGCGGTGAGCGCCTCGTGATGGCCCTCGGCGGGTTCGGCGCCGCGGCGTTCCTCGCTCTGGCGGCCACCGGCAACGCGCTCGTCGCCGGTCTGGCGCTGCTGGGCGCGGGTCTGTTCGGCGCGAGTGTCAACGCGGCCAGCGGCCGGGCGGTGATGACGTGGTTCCCCTCCGGCCGCCGCGGGTTCGCGATGGGCATCCGTCAGACGGCCACCCCGCTCGGCGCGGCGCTGACCGCGGCGGTCCTGCCGGTGATCGTGCTGAACGCAGGCGTGCCCACGGCGTTCCTCGCCCTCTCCGGGTTCACCGCGGCCGTGGCCGTCGCGGTCGCGATCTGGGTGCGGGAGCCACCGGGCGCGGTGCGCACGACGTCGGGTCACGGTGTCGTGCTGGGCGACCGTCGCCTGATCCGGCTCAGCGTGGCCAGCGGGCTGCTGGTCGTACCCCAGTTCACCGTGACCGCCCTGCTGGTCGAATTGCTCCACGACCACCGGGGGCTCGCACTCGGTGCCGCCGCGACTCTCTTCGCCGTCACGCAGGTGCTGGGTGGCGCGGGCCGTCTGGCCGCGGGTGTCTGGTCCGACGCCGCGGGCAGCAGGCTCCGGCCGCTGCGGATCATCTCGGTCGCCATGGCCGCGGGATTCGTGGTGGCTGCGGCGCTCGACCGGGCGCCGGTGTGGGTGCTCTGCACCGTTCTCGTCCCGACGGCGGCGCTGGCGCTGTGCTGGAACGGCCTGGCCGTCACCGCGGCGGGAGAACTCGCCCCTGAAGGCCGCAGCGGCACCGCGCTGGGCATGCAGAACAGCGCGAACTACCTGAGCGCCTCGATCACGCCCGCCGTGGCCGGGTGGTTGGCGGTCACCGTCTCGTGGGCTGCGGCGCTCGTGCTGGCCGCGACTTGCGCGGTGGCGTCCATCGTGCTGCTGAAAGGCCTGCGGGAGGGGCGATCAGTTGTACCTCTCGCGCCGGGCGAGCTCACCCCAGAAGTCACGTAGCCGCTCGTAGCGCAGGGCGACCTCCTCGGCGTCGCCCTCCTCGAGCGCGTCGACGATGGCGTTGACGTCCTGCGCGGACGTGTCCTCCAGCAGTTCGGAGTCCTCCATCAGCTGCACGAGGCCGCCGTAGTCGAGCTCTACCGCGGCGTGCGGGTGGAAGTGCTCCAGCCACCGACCGGTGTCGGCGAGCACCTTCGCGGGGCCTTCCTCACCGATCGACTTCTTCACCACGGTGTATGCCCTGGCGACCCGTCGGCGTGCATCCGCCATCGCGACGCGCCAGGACAGCTGCCGTTCCGGGTCGTCCCGTGGCGCGAGCACCACGCGGCGGGCATCCGGGTCCACGAGGGCGAACCAGGGCAGCGGAATGGTCCACGTCGTGGAGATGACGTGCACCGCGCCACCGGAGAGCTCCGCCATGACGGCGGACGCGCGTGAGCGCGCCGACTCGGCGCTGACCGACAGCGCCTCGTCACGCAGCGGAGGGGTCGCTGTGGCGAGGAAACCGACGAGGGCGGCTGCAGAGCGCGCCCGGAGGTCGATGGGGCACACGAGCGGGGCCGGCCCCACGCCGGCCGCCTCGTGCGTCGGCACCTCGGCCGGACTGATGGTCAAGACGTCGAAAGGGGCGTTCGGCGCGGCGGTTCCGTCAGCGCGCTCGCCGGGGAAGAGCCTCGGCGGCACGGCGAGCTGTGACTGCAACCACAGCTCACGCTCACGTTCGCCGACGGCTGAACGGCTCAGCGCACGGGTTTCGATCACTTTCCGCACCCGATCGGCCAACGGGGCGTCAAGGGCTGACAACGGTTCGTACACCCTGAGGTAGGCGACGAACGGTCTGGGCACCTCTGCATCGTCGCACGAGGACCCCGCGGGGGCCTTGGGCGGTACGCATCACAACGTTGGACCCGTACCGCGTCGCGAGGAACCCCATCGGCACGGTACGGTAGTTACCAGGAACTAGTTGTCGAGACGAGTGGGGCCGCCGTTAACCCGGCCGCCCCCGTCCCTGTGCGAGGGGGTCGAGCCATGGGGCGCGGCCGAGCGAAGGCCAAGCAGACGAAGGTGGCCAGGGAGCTCAAGTACAGCTCCCACAACACCGACTTCGAGGCCTTGCAACGCGAGCTGTCCAGCGGCGAGTCCGCTAACGGACGTCGTAGTGAAGAACGCTACGACGATCCGACCGATGACGGATACGACGACTACCGTCGCTGAATCCTCCTGAGGCTCTCAAGGGTTGGGCTGCCGGCGCTTAACCGGCAGCCCAACCCTTGAAGTCTCAGGACCTTCAGAACGCCCTGGCGTACTGCACAGGCGGTCGAACCTCAGCACCCAACTGCGCTGCCGCGTGCAGCGGCCAGTACGGGTCGCGGAGCAGTTCACGCGCGAGCAGGACCAGGTCGGCGGAGCCGTCGGCGAGCACCTGCTCTGCCTGCTTGGCGTCGGTGATCATGCCGACCGACCCGGTGGGCACATCCGTCTTGCGCCGAATCGCGTCGGCGAACGGCACTTGGTAGCCGGGGCCGACCGGGATCGACGCCCTGGGCGTGTTGCCGCCGGTCGAAACGTCGATCAGGTCTGCGCCGACCTCGGCGAGCTTCTGTGCGAGCACGACGCTGTCGTCGCCCGTCCAGCCCTCGTCGACCCAGTCGGTGGCCGAGACGCGCACCAGCACCGGAACGTCCTCGCCGACCTCGGCGCGGACCGCAGCGGTGACCTCGAGGGTCAGCCTGATGCGGTTCTCCAGGCTGCCGCCGTACTGGTCGGTGCGGGAGTTGCTCAGCGGCGAGAAGAACTCGTGCAGCAGGTAACCGTGGGCGGCGTGCACCTCGATGACCTCGAAGCCGGCGTCCAGCGCGCGCCGGGCGGAAGCGGCGAAGTCGCGGATGACCTGCTGGATCCCCGCCTCGTCGAGGGCCTCCGGCACACGGTAGTCGTCCGCGAACGGCTGCGTGTCAGGGCCAACGGGCGTCCAGCCACCCTCCGCGTCCGGCACCCCGCCGCGCTGAGCGGTGAAGCCCGAGTACGTCGACGCCTTGCGGCCCGCGTGAGCGAGCTGGATGCCCGGCACGGAGCCGTTGGCCTTGATGAAGCTGGTGATCGGCTTCCAGGCCCCGACCTGCTCGTCGTTCCAGATGCCTGCGTCTTCGGGCGTGATGCGGCCCCGCGGATCGACAGCGGCGGCCTCGGAGATGACCAGACCGGCTCCGCCGACCGCGCGGGAGCCGAGGTGCACCAGGTGCCAGGTGTTCGGCACGCCGTCCTGCGCCGAGTACTGGCACATCGGGCTGACGACGATCCTGTTCGGCAAGGTCACCGAGCGCAGGGTCAATGGGGTGAACAACAAGCTCACGTCCGACTCCTCCTATGTTCGTAGGCTTACGAACAGTTCAAGGATCAACGATCGGCGTGTTGTTCCCCCGGTGACCGGTGTCTCACCGGATGACACCCTTGTGGACGCCCCTGTCAGGCAGCACCCTCGTTCTGCACCGCATCCAGTTCGTGGGTCAGTGCCTCCAGTTCGGCGCCACCGGCCATCTGCCTGGTCAACTCCTCGAGCGTGATGTCGGCCTTCTCGAAACAGCCGAGGCTGCGCCCGCGGTTGAGGATCAGGAACCGGTCGCCGACCGGGTAGGCGTGGTGCGGGTTGTGCGTGATCAGCACGACGCCGAGGCCCCGGTCGCGCGCCCTGGCGACGTACTTGAGCACCACGCCCGCCTGCTTCACGCCGAGCGCGGCCGTCGGCTCGTCGAGGATCAGCACCTTGGCGCCGAAGTGGACGGCACGGGCGATCGCGACGCACTGCCGCTCACCGCCCGAGAGCGTGCCGACCGGTCGCTCGACATCCCGCAGGTCGATCCCCATGTCGGACAGGGCCTTGCGGGTGATCGCCCGGCCCTGCTTGCGGTCCAGGAACTTGAACGGTCCGACGGAGAACATCGGCTCGGACCCGAGGACGAAGTTCCGCCACACGCTCATCAGCGGCACGACCGCCAAGTCCTGGTAGACCGTGGCGATTCCGCGGTCCAGTGCCTCGCGCGGTGAGTCGAACCGCGTCTGTCCGCCTTCGACCTCGAAGCCGCCCATGTCGTGCCGGTGCACACCGGCGAGGATCTTGATCAGTGTGGACTTGCCGGCCCCGTTGTCACCCAGGACACAGGTGACCTCGCCGGCGTTGACGACGGCGGACACGTCACGCAGGGCGACGACGTTGCCGTAGGTCTTGCCGATGCCGGTGACCTCGATCAGCGGGGAACCCTTCCCTGGCCTGCTCATGGCCGCACCCTTTCCGCTCGGCGCCGCAAGGCGTTGTTCACCAGGACCGCGGACAGCAGCATGATCCCGAGGAACAGCTGGAACCAGTCGCTGTTCCACTGCGCGTAGACGATTCCCTGGCGAGCCATGCCGAAGATGAGCGCGCCGATCGCGGCGCCGACGGCCGAGCCGAACCCGCCCGTCAGCAGGCACCCGCCGATCACCGCGGCGATGATGAACTGGAACTCCAGCCCGATGCCCTGGTTCGCCTGAACGCTGGCGAACCGCAGGATGTTCATGGAGCCGACGAACCAGGCGGCGAACGCGGTGGTCATGAACAACAGGATCTTCGTGCGCACCACGGGGACGCCGACCGCTCGGGAACTCGCCGACGAGCCGCCCACCGCGAAGACCCAGTTGCCGAACCTGGTGCGCATCAGCACCGTCGACGCGACGACCGTGAACAGCAGCCACCACACGACGGACACGCGGAAGGACGTATCGCCGAGGCCGAACGTCGAGGCGAAGAGGTAGCCCGCAGACGCGTAACCGTCGGCGTCGCGCATGCCCGACACCTGGACGGTTCCGGTGATCATGCGCGTCACGCCGAGGTTCAGCCCCTGCAGCGCGAGGAACGTGCCCAGCGTGACGATGAAGCTCGGCAATCCCGTTCGCATCACCAACCAGCCGTTGAGGGCGCCGACGCCCAGGGCGAAGGCCAGCGACACGAGCAGGGCCACCCACACGTTCAGGCCGAGCCGGGTGGACAGGACGGCGGTGACGAGGGCTGTGCTGGCGGTCATGACACCGGCCGAGAGGTCGAACTCGCCGCCGATCATCAACAGCGCCACGGCCACCGCCATGACGCCCAGCGTGGAGGAGTCGTCCAGCCAGGTCGCCACGCCACCGGGACTGAGGAACTGGTCGGTCACCAGCGAGAAGAACGCGAACACGAGCACTGCGCCGAGGAGTGAGCCGATCTCGGGCCGCAGCACCAGCCGGTCGAGGAGCCGGCCCTTGCCGAGGCGCTCGTCGAGCTGGGTCGGCACCTTCGTCGTCACCGTCATCTGCTGCTCCCGCCCGCTCAGCGAGTTCCGCGCGCGGCGTACTCGGAGACCTTGTCCACAGTGGACTTGTCCACGAAGCCGGGGCCGGTCAGCACGGGCTTGCCGCCGCCGACGGTGTTGGCGTTGTCGCGGTAGAGCTTGAGCATCACGATCGGCAGGTAGCCCTGCTCGTACTGCTGCTGGTCGACGGCGAAGAGCACGTCACCGGACTTGATGGCGCTCACCACGTCGGCGTTGAGGTCGAACGTCGCGACGGCAGCCTTGGAGTTCGCTGCCTTGGCGGCACTGACGGCGTTCACGGCCACCTGCGGGTGCAGCGCGAGCACCGCGTCGATCGAACTGTCGGCCTGCAGGGCACCCTTGATCCGCGACTCACTGCCGGTCGGGTCGTTGATGTCGACCTGCAGGTTGGTCACTTCACCGCCGAACCCCTGTTTCGCACCGTCGCA
>DASYMV010000299.1:0-3508 GCA_036008865.1 Pseudonocardiaceae bacterium
GTCTGATCGCCGGTTGCCTCGCACTGGAGGACCACGGCAGGACGGCCGCGGGACAATGACGTGGTGAACGAGTGGGAACTGCGCCGGGCGGCCTTCGGCGACCGACCGGACGCGCAGGTGTGGCCGGCCGTCCACTCCGACGCCGCCCGCGAACGCTGGCTCGCCGCCGTCGTCCTCGGTGCACAGGGGCACTACGCCGCGGCGGCCACCGTCCTCACCGCGCTGTTGCGCCACCCGCGTCCTGTCCTCGCTTCGCTCGCCGGATCCACGCTGGCCTCGCACCGCAGGCAACTCGGTGGCCACGCGGCTGCGCGCAGGCTCGACGCGTTCGCCCTCGGACGGCTGCGCGACATCACCCACGCCGAGTCCGACGTCGATTCCGACGGCGTCGACACCGCGGGGGCTGCGGTGGACGCACTGCTCGGTCTCGCGGCCGACGCCATCGGTCTCGGCCGGATCGCTGAGGCGAGCAGGCTCCACGCCGCCGCGGAGAAGGCGTCGGGCGGCGGGTGGCGCTCGGATGTCCGCCTGGGCTGGGTCGCTGCCGAGATCGAGCTGGCGTCCGGTCGGGCAGAGCAGGCCGTCGCTCCAGCGGAGGCCGCGTTGAGCGTCGCGACGGCGGCCGGATCGGCGCGGCACGTTCTGAAGTCCGAGCTCGTGCTGGGCACTGCTCTGGTGGTCTGGGGGGCACCGGAGAGCCGGGAGCGAGGCGTCCAGATGTTACGCTGTGATCTAAATCACACAGTGCAATTGGGCTTGGCGAGTCTGGTCTGGCCGGCTGCGCTCGTCGTGCTGGAGCACGACCACGCCGGGGCGGATCGCGCTCTCGACCGGGCTCGCAACGCCCTGAACTGCGTGTTGCGCGGATCCGACCCGGAGGGTCGGCGGCTCGCACTCGAGTCCCCTTGGGTACCGACCGGGTTGCTCCGTTCCGGGGAACCCCCGAACGCAGACCCTCAGGCGAACTTCTTGACGGATTAAGCACCGGATCGTGTCAAGGTTGGGGCCGAAGCGTCCGATAGGGGAAGTGGAACGTCACTCGGCTGCAGGAAGGAGTCCCCGTGACCACGGTCTTGATTTGCGACGACCGGCGCAGCGTGCGGGAGGGTCTCACCCGCGTGATGTCGGCTGTCCCCGGGGTCAGTCGCATCGACTGTGTTGCACACGGTGATGAGTTGTTGGCTCGCTTCTCCCGGCAGCCCGTGGATGTCGTACTGGTTGGTACCCAGCGCGCCGTCCCGACCGGGGTCGAAGCGACTCGACGGCTCGTCTCCGCGAACCCCCAGGCGAACGTCATCGTGTTCGGTGCGCCGGACGACGCCGGCAGCATCGCCGCCGCCATCGCGGGCGGAGCCCGCGGTTACCTGCGCTGGGACGCCTCGCGCCCCGAGCTGGTCGCCGCGCTGGCCCACACGCTGGCGAGCACATCGGTGCCCGCACCACGCCAGCCCTCGGACCCTGGCGTGCAGCTCACGGAGCGGGAGCTCCAGGTGCTTCGCGGGATGAGTCAGGGCAAGAGCAACGGGCAGATCGGACGCGAGCTCTATCTGTCCGAGGACACGGTGAAGACGCACGCGCGGAGGCTGTTCCGCAAGCTCGGCGTGCGGGACCGCGCTCAGGCGGTCGCCCACGGCTTCCGCCGTGGGCTGGTGTCCTGAGCGGCTTCCCAGCGTTACGACACTGAGTCCGGCCCGGTGACGACGTCACCGGGCCGGACTCATGCTCGTCGGAGTGACGCTTACTGACAGTGACTTGAGTCCCCTGTAGTGAACATGTGGCCACCGGACCGGTACGGTGATGGCCACCAGTACGAGGAATGTTGTGGTCGCCTCGTGCTTTTTGATGTCGGTACGCCAACAAGTAACACCAGGGCTGTTGTCTGCGATGACCAACTTGGGGGACGGACTGAACGCCGAAGTGGGCGCAGCCGTCAGCGGCGACCGCCAGGCGGTTGAGCGTCTGCTGGCGTCGATCCGTCCTCTTGTGGTGCGGTACTGCCGCGCCCGTGTGGGAAGGCAGGAGCGGACGTTCGCTTCGGCGGACGACGTGGCCCAGGAGGTGTGTCTCGCGGTGCTCACGGCACTGCCCAGCTACCGCGATCAGGGTCGGCCCTTCCTGGCGTTCGTGTACGGCATCGCGGCGCACAAGGTGGCCGATGCGCACAGGTCTGCGGCCCGCAATCGGTCCGAGCCCGTGCCGGAGGTGCCGGATGCGCCGGAGACCGAGGCCGGTCCGGAACAGCGGGCGATGCAGGGTGAGCTCTCCGGCCGGATGGCTCAGTTGCTGCGCGTCTTGCCTGAGAAGCAACGGGAGATCCTCCTGTTGAGGGTGGTGGTCGGGATGTCGGCCGAGGAGACTGCGGACGCGGTGGGGTCCACGCCCGGCGCTGTGCGGGTGGCCCAGCACCGAGCGTTGGCCCGGCTTCGCAAGACGCTGGCAGCGGAGGAGGTGGTCTGAGTGGCCGACGAGCACGAGAAGGGTGATGAGGAGATCGTGCGCGGACAGCATGAGAGAGCCCCGCTCACCTCGGACGATCCTTTGGTCGAGCCGGGCGAGGACCCGTTCGCGGCCACTGACCTGTCCGGCATCCACGCGGATGACGCGCTGCTCGACGCGCTCGGCGGAGCGAACCCCGACCCGAACGGTGAGCTGGTCGAGGACGAGTTGAACGCTCTGCTCCTCTCCTGGCGCCAAGAGGTCGACAGCGAACCCGTCACCGAACTGGTCGACACCGACACGGCTGTCGCCACCATCGCGGCGGCTCGCCACAGACCTCGCCCGCGGCACCGGTTCCTGATCCCGCTGGCCACCGCAGCGGCGGTGCTGGCGATCGTCTTCACCGGCATGAGCCTCGTCGCGCGCGACGCACAGCCCGGTGATTCGCTGTGGGGTCTCACGAGGGTTCTCTACTCCGAGCACGCCCGTTCGATCGAAGCCGCGGTCGCAGTGCGCACCGACCTGGATTCCGCTCGTGCCGCGTTGCACGAGGGCCGGATCGACGACGCCAAGCAAGCGCTCGAGAAGGCGACCGTCTCGCTGCCCTCCGTCTCCTCCGACGACGGCAAGGCGGAGCTCGCCGCGAGACACGACTCGCTCATGGAGCAGCTGACCAGCACCGAGCCGCAGAGTCCGAACCCACTGCCCGGTGGTAACAGCAGCAGCTCCGCCAGGACCACTTCACCGTCGACGCCGCCGTCGACGACCGGCTCGACCGCACCGTCCTCGCCGTCGAGCGAGACGAGCTCCCCGCCTTCGTCGTCGACCGGCACACCTTCGCCGTCCTCGTCGTCGAGCACACCGCCGGCTTCGGCCAGCAGCAACGCGGGGCCGCCCGATCAGTCGAGCGACGGGTCACCCGCAGTGCCGAGATCCGGCGCAGGACCTGGCATCGACCCTGGTACTGGCACCGGTGCGGGCACCGGCTCCGGCTCCGGCACCGGCACCGGCACCGGGGGGAATTGACAGCACGGAGAAAGCCCGCCGGTCTGTGGACCGGCGGGCTTCTTCG
>DASYMV010000300.1:0-4004 GCA_036008865.1 Pseudonocardiaceae bacterium
CAAGCTCGCGAGCCGGTTGCCGCACGCGAAGCTGACCGACGTCGCCATGCAGTTCGGGATCGGCGTGGATTTCACGATGGCGGGTGCCACCACGAACAGCGGCGAGGTCCAGCCGGCCACGTCCGACGCGCTGCAGGTGGAGAACAGCATCGGGCAGGGTCAAGTGCGGACGAGTCCGTTCGGCATGGCCGTCGCGGCCGCGACGGTCGCGTCCGGGAAGGCGATCACACCGATGCTGCTGCGCGGCACGGAGACCGCGGTCGGAGAGAACCGCTCCGCTCCGCCCGCCGGGGTCACGCGCGCGCTGCGGGCCATGGTGCGGGAAGTCGTCACCAACGGCACCGCAACCGCACTCGGCTGAGGCGGCTCGCAGTGGTCACCAGGTCGACGACCTGGGACGCGGCGCTAGAAACTCGGCGTGGACTGGGCTGTGACCTCGGGCCGCTCGTCGAACTGGGTGTGGTAGAGCTCGGCGTAGCGTCCGTCTGCGGCGAGGAGTTCGCCGTGGGTACCCCGCTCGACGATCCGGCCCTGTTCCACCACCAGGATCTGGTCAGCGGCACGGATGGTCGACAGGCGGTGCGCGATCACCAGCGCGGTGCGGCCGCGCAACGCCTCGGTCAGCGCGGCCTGAACCGCGACCTCCGACTCGGAGTCCAGGTGCGCGGTCGCCTCGTCGAGGATCACCACGCGCGGGCGCGCGAGCAGCAGTCGCGCGATCGTCAACCGCTGCCGCTCACCACCGGAGAGACGGTAGCCCCGCTCCCCCACCACCGTCTCCAGCCCGTCGGGCAAGGACTCGACGAGTGAGGCCAGCCGTGCACGGCGCACCGCGTCCCACAACTCCTCATCGGTGGCGGACGGGCGGGCGTAGGTGAGGTTGGCGCGGATCGTGTCGTGGAACAGGTGCCCGTCCTGCGTCACCACGCCGACGATGTCCCGCACGGCGTCGAAGCTCAGGTCTCGAACGTCCACATCGGACAGCCGCACAGCGCCGGAGTCGACGTCGTACAGCCGGGGGACGAGCGACGCGAGCGTGGACTTGCCCGCACCGGATGATCCGACGAGCGCCACGAGCTGGCCCGGTTCGGCGCGGAAGTTGATGCCGTGCAACACCTCCTCGCCACCCCTGGTGTCGAGTGTCGCCACCGACTCCAGCGAGGCGAGCGAGACGCGGTCGGCCGAGGGATACGCGAACCGGACTTCGTCGAATTCCACCGAGACCGGGCCGGACGGCACGGTTCGAGGCTCGTCCTTCTCAGTGATCATCGGTTCGAGGTCGAGCACCTCGAAGACTCGCTCGAACGACACCAGCGCGGTCATGACGTCCACGCGCGCGTTCGCGAGCCCGGTCAGCGGCGAGTAGAGCCTGGTCAGCAGGAGCGCCAGGGAGACCACGGTTCCCGCCGCGAGGTGGCCGGTCAACGCGAGGTAGCCGCCCAGGCCGTAGACCAGTGCCTGCGCCAGTGCGGACACCAGCGTCAGCCCGGTCATGAACCACCGGGTCGCCATGGCGGTCCGCACGCCGATGTCACGCACCCGCCGGGCGCGGTCGCCGAACTCGTCGGCCTCGACACGCGGCCGGCCGAAGAGCTTCACCAGCGTGGCGCCGGGAGCGGAGAAGCGCTCGGTCATCTGCGTCGTCATGCCCGCGTTGAGCCCGGCGGACTCGCGCTGCAGGTCCGCCATGCGGTTGCCCATCCGCCTGGCCGGCAGCACGAACAGCGGCAGCAGCACCAGCGCCAGCGCGGTCACCTGCCAGGACAGCGTGAACATCACGACCAGTGAAAGCACCAACTGGATCACGTTGGTGACGACTCCGGAGAGCGTCGAGGTGAACGCGCGTTGCGCGCCGATCACGTCGTTGTTCAGCCGGCTCACCAGCGCACCGGTCCGCGTGCGGGTGAAGAACGCGATCGGCATGCGCTGCACGTGCTGGAACACCGCGCGTCGCAGGTCGTAGATCAGGCCCTCACCGATCTGCGACGACTGCCACCGCTCGACGAGTCCCAGGCCGGCGTCCACGATCGCGATGGCAGCGATGATCACGGCCAGCCACACCACGACGGAGACGTCGCGGCCCTGCACGATCGCGTCGACGACGCGCCCCGCGAGGACCGGCGTGGTCACCGCGAGGACCGCCGACACGACTGTCAGCAACAGGAACACCACGAGCTTCGTGCGGTGCGGCCGCGCGAACGACCACACCCGGCGGACCGTGCCCTTGCGGACTCCCTTCGGGGCGTCCGCCGCATGCATCGCGCCGCGCATCAACATCCACGTTCCGTCCACGCCAAACACAACACCGGCGGGAGCGGATCACTTCCCCGGCGCGTCAAGCCGACGGTGAACCCGCCAGCGCGGCGAGCTCCGCCAGCCGCCGGAGCTGCGCGGCGCGCTCCAGAGCCAGTTGCTCGGTGTCGCTGACGCCCGACGCGGCGGACGCGATCAGAGCGAGCGTCTCCCGCGTGGCGCCGGGTGCCGGGCGCAGCACCTGCGCGACCAACTCGTCGACCGCGGAGTCGAGCTGGTCGAGTGGCACCACGGAGGTGGCCAGCCCGATGCGCAGCGCCTCGTCGGCCGCCACGCGTCGCGCGGTCACGCAGATCTCGGCCGCACGCGAGTAACCCACCAGGCGCACCAACGGCAGCGTGCCGCCGAGGTCGGGGACCAGGCCGAGCGACGGCTCCGCCATGCAGAGCTCGGCGTCGTCTGCGAGCACGCGGATGTCACACGCCAGCGCGAGCTGGAACCCGGCGCCGATCGCGTGGCCTTGCACGGCCGCGATGGTCACCCGCTCGGGGTCGCGCAGCCAGCGGAACCCCTCCTGGAACTCCGCGATCTGCGCGTCCGCGTGTTCGCTCGACTGCTGCGTGATCTGCAGCAGTCCGGGCTCGCCGTCAACCTGCTCGCCGGTGAACATCCGGCGGTCGAGGCCCGCGGAGAACGCCCTGCCGGATCCCCGGACGACGACGACTCGGACGTCCGGGTCGAGACCCCGGCCGATCGCCCGCAGCGCCCCCCAGGTGGAAGGCGTCTGTGCGTTCAGCACGTTCGGGCGGTCGAGGGTGATCGTCGCGCAGGCCCCGTCAACGGCGAGCCGCACACCGCCGCGCTCCAGCAAGCCAGCGTCGATGGTCGGTGCTGGCACGGCAACCTCCGGAGTCAGCGGGCGCTGCCTTTGATCAGCGCTCTGTTGTTACCGGAGGGTAGCGGATTCCATCGAGACACCACGCACCCGTTCGAACGGGCGTGCGGGACGAGCGTTGCACGCCCCTTCTCGGTTACTTCTTCTTCGTGCGGGTGGCGCCACCGCGACCGCGCAGCTGCACACCGGACTCCGAGAGAACCCGGTGCACGAAGCCGTAGGAGCGTCCCGTGGACTCGGCCAGAGCCCGGATGCTCGCGCCCTTTTCGTACTTCTTCTTCAGGTCAGCGGCCAGCTTGTCCCGCGTGGCGCCGGTGATCCGGGCGCCCTTCTTCAGGTCAGCCACCTTGTCCCGCCTTCCGTCCGAGCAGGTCGGGCCGCGTACGGCCCCTGATCTCGCAATGATCGAACAGGACGGAGCAGATTGCCAGGTGATCAAGCAAATCGGCCGATTAACGGTCGAAAGGATCACAGACTGTTGATCACTCGCACCTCTCGGTAATCCCGAGACCGCAAGGAGATCAGGCGAGCTGCACGAGTTCCAGATAATCCTCGGACCAGTGGTCCTCGGTTCCGTCGGGCAGAAGGATCACCCTCTCGGGCTCCAGCGCCTCGACCGCTCCGGGGTCGTGGGTGACGAGCACGACCGCCCCCTGATAGCGGCGCAGCGCGTCGAGCACCTGCTCGCGACTGGCCGGATCCAGGTTGTTGGTGGGCTCGTCGAGCAGCAGAACGTTGGCAGCGCTGGACACCAGGCCCGCCAAGGCGAGCCGCGTCTTCTCGCCGCCGGAGAGCGTGCCAGCCGGTTGGTCGAGTTGCTCACCGCTGAACAGGAAGGTGCCGAGCAGCGAACGCA
>DASYMV010000301.1:0-6881 GCA_036008865.1 Pseudonocardiaceae bacterium
CCTGGCGAAGCGCTCCGTACCGCCCTCGGGATCCCGTACGGTCACCGCCAGGTTCAGCGACAGCCCGGAGATGTAGGGGAACGGGTGCGCCGGGTCGACCGCAAGGGGGGTCAGCACGGGGAACACCTGCTCGCTGAAGTAGTTCGACAGGCGCAACCGGTCGAAGTCGGTGAGATCGGCCCACTTCACCAGGCTGATCCGGTGTTCCTGGAGTCCGGGCAGGACGTGGTCGAGGAACGCTCGCGCGTGCTGTTCCACGAGTTCCTGGGTGCGCTTGGAGATGTTGGCCAGTTGCTCGCGCGGGGTGAGCCCGTCCGCGCTGCGCACCGACAGTCCTGTCTCGTCGCGGCGCTTCAGGCCCGCGACGCGCACCATGTAGAACTCGTCCAGGTTCGAGGCGAAGATCGCCAGGAACTTGGCTCGCTCCAGCAGTGGTTGTGAGGGGTCCTCGGCGAGTGCGAGCACCCTGGCGTTGAAGTCCAACCAGGACAGTTCGCGGTTGAGGTAGCGGTCGTCAGGCAGGTCCTCGACGACGGGCGCGCCCCTGGTCACCGCCGGCGGCGCCGACGGGACCGGCCGAGCAGGCTGCTCCGCACCAGTGGCAGGCGGTGCGGCGGGTGCCGCGTCCGCGGCGTCGGCTTTCGCACGCGTCGTGCTGCGACGGGTGGCCGGCCGGGGACCTCGCCGCGGCGTGCTCGCGGCCGTGGAAGTCCGAGGGCGCCGCGTCCTCTTGGCGGGCGTCGGCTTGTCGTCGCTGCTGTCCGTGCTCACGGGGCCATTGTTCCCCACGATCGCGTTCTGCGCCCTGATCCACGTGAACGACGAGATGAACTCCACGCCGCGCCGGTCCGGCGTCACACCGGACGGAGCACGACCTGCACGCGGCCGTCGTCGCCGCGTTGCACGGTGACCCGCTGTCCGGGGCGCAGCGTGCGCCAGCCGCCTGCCCGCACTGCGGTGGCTTCGACGTCGACGAGCAGGCCGTCGTCGCGCAGCACCGTGGCCGAGCCGTCGGCGTGGAAGGCGCTCACGGTGGCCTGTTCGAGCATGGCGCAACGCTAGCGGACGTCCTTCCCGGCCACGTCCTGCTGCCGAGGCGCTTGTGCCATGAGGGGAGCTTCCAAGACATCGGGTGTCCTGAAAGCTCCTCTCATGGCACCGGCACGGGTGCGCGCTGCGGCTTGCGCTCGGGCGCGAGCAGGTACCGCCCCAGGTTGATCATCGGCACTTCGACGCAGCGGTAGAGGACGCACGCCATCATCACCGCGATCGCCGTCACGGTGACCGCCTGGGAGATTCCGGACATCTTCGGCAATGCGAGCGTCGCGGTCAGTGCGGCGATGGCCTGCACGAGGTAGAGCGAATACGACCGTTCGCCCAGGAAGACCAGCCAGCGCATGGAGAGCGTTCGCTGAACCGGGCCGGGCGCGATCAGGACCGGCAGCAGCACCGCGACCGCGACGGCGTACACCGGGATCTCCGTGACGTAGCCGGGCAGGGCGAAGACATCACCGAGGAAGTGCCCGGTGGGCTTGAGCGTCAGGTGCACGGCGAGGAACGCTCCGGCCACGCAGATCCCGACCGCCGGACGCGTCAGAGGCCTGACGAACGCGAATCCGCGCGGGTGGTGCATCGCGATCGCGACCACGCACCCGGCGAGGATCGAGAAGTAGTGCACCGGCCACCCGGCGCCGCTCGCGCCCAGCGTGGCAGGTGTCAGCACCAGTGCCAGGGCCATGCCGCCGAGTGCTATCGACAGCCGCCTGCGGACTGACGCCGCACCGATCGTGAACGCGAGCAACGGCCAGACCAGGTAGAACTTCTGCTCGATGCCGAGCGACCAGGACTGCCCGTACGGGCTGGCGCCGACGAACTCGTTGAAGAAGACCAAGTAGTACCCCATCGCGTCCGCGAGTCCTGATCGCTGGTACTTCTCCATCACGACCCAGATGACCGCGGTGAGCCCCAGCAGGAGGAAGTAGACGGGGAGGATCCGGAACGCGCGGCGCGTGTAGAACCTGCGCAGCGAGACCTTCCCGGTCCGGTCCTCCTCGCGCAACATCAGGGTCGTGATGAGAAAGCCGGAGAGCACGAAGAACATCTGCACGCCGATCCAGCCCTGAAGCCGGTCCGGCCCGCCGTAGTGGAAGAAGACCACCATCAGCGCGGCGACGGCTCTGAGCCCGTCCAACGCCGGAAAGTGGCGAATCTTCAGGTACTCGGAGTGCGTCAACGGCATGCAGGAGACCTCTCGCGTGTTCCGGTTCGCTCTGAAACGTGCCGCAGATGAGAAGAAGACGCAAAACCAGTGATTCACGTCACCACGGATCCGGCCGCTTTTGCTTCGTCCTTTCACGGCCGGGCGCACGCCGTGTCGAGCAGTGCGGCCGTCCGCGATCCGAGACCGAGCGCGCAGGCCAGGCTCAGGTCGTCGGCGGTGTCCACATCGCATCGCAACGAGGGCCAGGAACCCGTCAGCTCCACCGCGTCGCTCGCCGCGTGCGCCGCCGCCGAGTCCGAGCCGAATCGCGGACGCAACCCCGTGCCGGGCGCGGCCACCAGCAACGTGGTGCCCGTTCCCTGCCGGTCGGCGCAGAACGCGCGCCGTCCGCGGACCTGCGCGATCGCCGCGCTCAGCTCCGCCGGTCGCAACGCGGGCAGATCCGCCTGCAGCGCACCGATCGCCGCCAGCGGATCGCGTTGCCGCAGCATCGCCGCCCCGTGGCGCAGCGCGGGGTTCAGACCGCCGGTAGCGGGCTCCTGGACGGATTCGACGCCCATGACGCGCAGCTCGGAGGTCACGGCGGGGTCGGACGTGACGACCAGCACGTGCCGGACCCCGTCCGTCCGGCACGCCGCCGCGATCGTGTCGAGAGCGAGCGCGAGTGCCAGGGCGGCATGTGCGACGGGATTCCCCGCACCGTGGTCGGCAGCGCCGACCAGCCGGGACTTCGCCCGGTCCAGGGTCTTGACCGGAACCACCAGGTCGACTTCGGCGCGCACACCGCCATACTCCCCGATGCCGCTCACCACCCTCGCTGGACCTCGTCGTCGCGCTGGGGGAAGACTCCACGCCGCAGGTTGACGGCGGTACGAGAAGGGGAGCACACGTGGCCAAGGAGAAGGGCGGGTTCTGGATCGGATTGGCCGCGGCGATCCTCTACCCGGTGACCGCGCTGCTGGCTCGACGCCGCAACGTCCACGCCGAACGGATCCCGCGCGACGGCGCGGCGCTCGTCGTGCTCAACCACGTCTCGCACCTCGACCCGGTGTACGACGCGGTGTTCATGCACGAACAAGGACGGGTTCCGCGCTTCCTGGCCAAGCACAGCCTGTGGAACGTGCCGCCGCTCGGCACGATTCTGCGCGGCGCCGCGCAGATCCCGGTCTACCGGGGTACCGCGGACGCGCAGCAGAGCCTGCGCGCCGCGCACGACGCGCTGGAGTCCGGCAAGCTGGTCGTCATCTACCCCGAGGGCACCATCACCCGCGACCCGGACGGCTGGCCGATGAACTCGCGGACGGGCGTCGCCAGGCTCGCTCTTGCGCACGACGTGCCGGTGATCCCCGCGGCCCGGTGGGGCACGGTCAGCATCTACGACCACTACAACAAGAAGTTCCGGCCGTTCCCGCGCAAGACGGTGACGACGCTCGTCGGCGAGCCCGTCGACCTGTCCGCGTACCGCGACAAGCCGCAGGACCTCGCTCTGCTGCGCGAGGTGACCGATCTGCTGATGAACAACGTCAAGAACCTGCTCGCCGAGGTGCGCGAGGAGCAGGCGCCGGACGGTTTCTACCTCTGGACCAAGAAGAAGCAGGCCGAGAGCTGAGATGGCAACTGAACGTGTAGCGGTGCTGGGTGCAGGGTCCTGGGGCACTGCTTTCGCCAAGGTGGTCGCGGACGCGGGAACCGACGTCGTGTTGTGGGCACGCCGTGACGAGGTCGCGGAATCGGTGACGCGGCGGCGGATCAACGCCGCGTACCTGCCGGACGTGGAGCTGCCGGAGAACCTCACCGCCACCACCGACGCCGAGAAGGCGCTTCACGGCGCGCAGGCCGTGGTGCTGGCCGTGCCCAGCCAGACCTTGCGCGACAACCTGTCCGTCTGGCGGCCGTGGCTGCCGGAGACGGCGACTCTCGTGAGCCTGGCCAAGGGGGTCGAACTCGGCACGCTCAAGCGGATGAGCGAGGTGATCCGCGAGGTCGCAGGAGTGCCGGAGTCGCAGATCGCCGTCGTGTCGGGGCCCAACCTGGCCAAGGAGATCGCGGCCGAGCAGCCGACCGCCACGGTCATCGCCTGCACCGACCACGACCGCGCGGTCGATCTGCAGCACGCCTGTTCCAACTGGTACTTCCGGCCCTACACCAACACCGACGTGGTCGGTTGCGAGCTCGGTGGCGCCTGCAAGAACGTGATAGCGCTCGCCTGCGGGATGGCTGCCGGCCTCGGGTTCGGCGACAACACGATGGCGTCGATCATCACTCGCGGTCTCGCCGAAACCGCGAGGCTGGGAGCGGCGCTGGGCGCCGACCCGTTGACCTTCGCAGGCCTCGCCGGACTCGGTGACCTGGTGGCGACGTGCGCGTCTCCGTTGTCACGCAATCGTTCCTTCGGTGAGCGGCTCGGCAGGGGAGAGACCCTTGCGCAGGCCCAGGAGGCCGCACACGGGCAGGTGGCCGAGGGCGTGAAGTCGTGCTCGTCGATCCGCGAGCTCGCGCAGCGCCACGGCGTGGACATGCCGATCACCGAGGGCGTGCACCAGGTGTGTCACGACGGACTCGACCCGCGCGCGCTCGGCACGGCGTTGCTCGGCCGCGAACGGAAGGCGGAACGACAGTGAACGAATGGGGCGACGGGACGCGGTGCGTGCACGCCGGCGAGCCGGAGCGCGCAGGCGGCGGACCGTTCATGTCCAGCCCGGTCTTCGCCTCGGCGTACCACCTGGGCGGCACGGACACCTACGGGCGTTCGAGCAACCCGACGTGGCGGGCGTTGGAGACCGCACTCGGCGAACTCGACGGCGGCGAGTGCGTGCTGTTCCCGTCCGGCATGGCGGCGATCTCCACGCTGCTGCGGTCGGTGCTCGACGCGGGTGACGTCCTGGTGCTGCCCGGAGACGGGTACTTCCTGACGCGCAAGTACGTCGCCGACGAGCTGGCGCCGCTGGGGCTGGACGTCCGGGAGATGGCGACCGCCGGACCGTGGCCGGATTTCACCGGCGTCCGTCTGGTTCTCCTGGAGACGCCGTCGAACCCCGGTCTCGACGTGTGCGACATCGCGGAGCTGGCGCGCCGCGCGCACGAGGCCGGCGCTCTGGTCGCGGTGGACAACACGACGGCGACACCCCTTGGCCAGCAACCCTTGCGGCTGGGTGCGGACATCGTCGTGGCGAGCGACACCAAGGCGGTGGCAGGGCACAGCGACGTGCTGCTGGGGCACGTGACCGTCAGCGATCCGGCTCTCGCGGAACGGCTGCGTTCGGCCCGCACGGTCAGCGGCGCGATCCCGGGCCCGTTCGAGACGTGGCTCGCCCACCGCGGACTGGGCACGCTCGACCTGCGCCTCACGCGCCAGGCCGAGAACGCGGCCGCGCTGTACGAGGCCCTGCGCGAACACCCGGCCGTGTCGGGACTCCGCTGGCCCGGCGCGCCGCAGGATTCCGCGCACGAGGTCGCGTCGCGGCAGATGCGTCGTTTCGGCGGGGTGCTGACGTTCCGGCTCGCCGGTGCCGCGGAGGTGGAGGAGCTCCTCGCGAAGAGCAGGTTGCTCAGCGCGAGCACGAGTTTCGGTGGGCTGCACAGCAGCCTCGACCGTCGCGCGCAGTGGGGCGACCCGGTGCCGGAAGGGCTCGTCCGGCTGTCGGCGGGTTGCGAGGACACCGCCGATCTCGTCGCGGACGTGCTCTCCGCGCTCGGGTGAGAGCGACCACGCCACGCGTCCACGCAGTGGGACGGCGTTGACCGTCCCACTGCGGGGCTGGAACTCTTCTTCCGTGCTGTTTCGCGCCATGACCGACCGGCGGGGTCCCATCGACCTCCGCCTGGTCGCGAGCGCGCTGTGTCCTTCGAGGTGATCTTCCCGCGTCCTGCCGGCTGATGATCAGCCGGTGTCCGCCCGTTCACCCGTGAAGGAACCACTGCCATGTTCGCCGTTCCGGAGAACACCGTCGCTCTTCCCGCCGCCCGCGCCGCCGTGCACCCCGTGCGCATCGCGCTCGACGTCGCCGCACACCGCGACCGGTGGGCGCACCTGCTCCGCTACGACCCGGAAGTCCGCTTCTCCGCGCTCGTCGAGCGCACCGAGGACCAGGAGATCTGGCTGATGAGCTGGTTGCCGGGCCAGCACACCGATCTGCACGACCACGCCGGCGCCACCGGCGCGTTCACCGTCGTCAGCGGATCGCTCACCGAGATGGTCGCCACCCGCGTGCAGGTGCTGCACCAGTTGACGGCAGGCCAGTCCCGCGTGTTCGGACCGGATCACGTGCATCAGGTGCGCAACGACGGCCCGGATCCGGCGGTGACGATCCACGTCTACCGCTCGGGCCGTGCCATGAGCTCCTACCGCTTCGACCCGATCGACGGTCCGACGGGCGTCTAGCGCTTCGCCACGTGTGCGGGCACCTCGACGTCGGAGTCCGCGACCGGAGCGCCCCAGGCGGTGTGCAGCGGAAGCACCCCGGCCCACGCGGTGTTCGCGACGATGTCGGACTCCTCGTCCACCGGTGGTCCTGTGCGGACCTTGACCGAGGCCTCGGTGAGGTCGAGCGCGAGCACCGACGTCGCGGCGAGTTCACGTGGCGTCGGTCGCCGCGCGTGATCCCAGGAGCCCGGCGCGAGGTGCTCGGTGATCACCCGCAGCCCGTGTTCGGGGTCCTCC
>DASYMV010000302.1:0-5802 GCA_036008865.1 Pseudonocardiaceae bacterium
ACGGTCGGTGAGTGGAGTTCGGCGAGCAGCACGGTCTCGGCTGCGTCGGATGCCACCGCGACGACGTCCATGTCGGACTCGGCATCGAGCACCTCGCTCAGCACGTCCCGGATGAGGGCGTCGTCGTCGGCGATCAGCACCCTGATGGTCATCACTGCTCCTCCTCCACGGGCAACACGTTGACGGGCAGCCAGAACCGCACGGTCGTCCCCCGTCCGCGCTCGCCGTGCAACTCCCACCAGCCGCCCACGGCCTGCGCCCGTTCCCGCATGTCGACCAACCCGAAGTTGTCGGTGGGAAGCACCGGATCCGCGCCGTCGGGGACCGCGCCGGTGCCGTTGTCGACCACCTCGACGAGCAGGCCCTCGTCCACCGAGGTCAAACCCACCCTGACCTCGGTGGCCCGCGCGTGCTTGTGGACATTGGTGAGTGCCTCCTGGACGATGCGGAAGGCGGTCGTGGCGATCTCCGGTGGCGGTTCCCGGTCCAGCTCGTGATCGAGCCGATGGTCCATGCCCCACTCGTCGGCCGTCTCCTCGAGATAGCCGGCGAGGATGCCGACGAGGCCCTGGCCGTCCAGTGAAGGTGGCCGCAGCCGGAACACCAGATCGCGCAACCGTGTGATGGCGGCGTCCACGCCCTCCACGAGGCGTTGCGCAGTCACCCGCCCGTCGTCGGTCAGCCTTCCGGCGAGGATCTGCAGCCGCATCGACACGGCAACCATCGCCTGGATGGCGTCGTCGTGGACGTCCCAGGCGATCCGGCGTCGTTCTGTCTCCTGAGCCTCCACCAGGTGGGCGAACAGCCGCCTTCCCTCGGACACGGCGTGCTCGCTGCGAACTCGCTCGGTCATGTCCCTGGTGATCTTGCCGTAGCCGCGCAGCACACCGTTGTCGTAGAGCGCGGTGATCACCACGTTCGCCCAGAACCGGGAGCCGTCCTGGCGCAGCCGCCACCCCTCGTCCTCGAAGTGGCCTTCGGCAGCCGCGATGCGCAGCTCCCTGGCTGGTTTGCCGTCGTCGAGGTCGTCCTGCGGGTAGAAGACCGAGAAGTGCTTGCCGATGATGTCGTCCGAGCGGTAGCCCTTGAGCCGTTCAGCACCGAAGTTCCAGCTGACCACGTACCCGTCGGGGTCGAGGAGGAAGATCGCGTAGTCCCGGACGCTCTGCACGAGCAGGCGGAACGAGCCGTCCGACAGCGACACTCCGAAGCGTGGTCCGCGCGGCGGAGGTGAAATGCCCATGCCGAAGCCTGGCACAACCGCAGGAGATCTACGCCGTGGCCCTGTCGGCGTCATCGGCGGTGGTCTCCAGTTCGCACCACACGACCTTGCCGCCGCCCTCGCGGTGCGCACCCCAATTCGCCGACAGGTCTTCGATGGCGGCCAGGCCCCAGCCTCCCGTGGCGCCACCGGTACGCCTCACCGGCATCACCGGGCTCAGGTCGCGGACCTCGATGCGGATCCGGCCGTTCACGGTCAGCAGGTCCAGCACCGGACTGCCGCTCGCGTGCACGATGACGTTGGTGACGAGTTCGGAAGTCACGAACACCGCGTCGTCCGTCATCCGGTGCAGCCCCCAGGCGTCCAGTATCCGTGCGACGAACCGGCGTGCCATCCGTGCGCACTCACCGGTGGCGGGCAGGGTGGTCGACGCGTGAGTGGGGGCCGGCGCGTGCAGTGTCGTGTCCATCGTGCTTCCATGGTCGTTTCGCCAGGTCGAGGACCACAAGAAGCAGCCGTCCCCAGCTGACTGATTCAAATGAATCAGTCGACGAGCCCCTCACGGCGTCCGACGGCCACGGCCTCGAGCTTGGAGTGGGCACCGAGTTTGCTCAGCACCCGCTGCACGTGGTTTCGCACCGTGGTGTGGGCGAGGTGGAGCGAGCCTGCGATGTCCTCGTTGGTGAGTCCTCGCGCGAGAAGTGACAGAACTTGGCGTTCTCGTGCCGTCAGGCTCGCGCCGACCGCGGTGGAACGGCCCGACAGGTGGTCCAGCATGCCGCTGAGCATCCCGGGCTCGAACGACCGTTCTCCCCTGGCGACCTGCCGCACCGTCGCCACCAGGTCCGACAGACTCGCGGACTTCAGCACCAGCCCCAGCCCGCCCGCTCGCACGACGCGAGCGGCCACGGCCGCGGTGGCATCACCGGTGAGCACGAGAACGCGGGCCTGCGGACACATCACGTGGATCCGGGGAATGATGGAGATGGCGTCACCGTCGGGGAGCCGGCGGTCCAGCACAACGACGTCGGGTCCCGTTGTCCCCAGCTCGTGCATCGTCTGTGCCAGGGTCTTCGCTCTGGCCACGACGGCGATGTCGGGGATCGGCGTGAACGCCAGCTCGATGGCCTCCGCGACCATGTCGTGGTCCTCGACCAACATGACCCGAATCGGCGCGTCGGGCCGGTCGATCACCACTGAATTCTCATCTCCCGTCCTGGCCGACTCCGGTGAGGGTAACAACGACGGCCGGTGCGGTCAGATCGATGCGCGCAGGTGCCGGATCGCGGAGACGACACCCGCGGCCGACCACGCTTGCGGCGAACACGCGGTCGGGTAGGGCATGGGCACGTCGTCGATCACCGCGTAGAGCTCCGGGGCACGGCCGCCGAAGTGCTGGGTGCTGTTGACGATCCCGCGCGCGAGCCGTTCGGCGAGTTCGGTCTGCGCCTCGGCGACCAGGCCGTTCACCGCGATCGCCGTGTCGTGCGGCCACACGCTTCCACAGTGGTAGCTGACCGGGTTGAACGCGGCGCTCTCGGTGCTCAGCGTGCGCAGCCCGAAATCCGTTGTCAGGTCGTGGTGCGCGAGTCGGTGCGCGACGTCCCGCGCCTGATGGGTGTCCAGGATCCCGGTGCCGAGCAGGTGCGCCATGTTCGACGCCGCGCCGTCGACGGGTTCGTTGTCGCCGTCGAGCGCGATGGCGGGATAACGGCCGTGCGCGTCGTCGATCCAGTAGGCGGCGTGGAACCGGGTGCGCAGTACTTCCGCCCAGTCCAGCCATTGCGGGCCGCCCTCGAGGTCGAAGGCGTTCGCCAGGGCGGCGGCGCCACGCGCCGCGGCGTAGCCGTACCCCTGCACCTCGCACAGCGCGAGTGGTCCCTTCGCGCGGCGGCCGTCGAGGTGACGCACACCGTCGTGCGAGTCCTTCCAGCCCTGGTTGGTGAGGCCACCGCTGGTGGAGCCGACGTACTCCAGCAACCCGTCGCCGTCGGGATCAGCGTCGGGGCTGGTGATCCAGTCCATAGCCGCGGTGAGGTTGGGCAGCAGGGCGACGACCTCGTCCTCGGGCATGCCCGCGAGCCACGCCTCGTGGAGCAGGCACACCCACAGCGGCGTCGCGTCGATCGTGCCGTAGTACAGCGCCGCCACGCGCACGTCGCCGGTGTCGATCGGCGCGGACCTCGCCTCGTGCGGGATCTTCCCCGGCGCCTCCTCGGTCTCCGGGTCGTGCCGCTTGCCCTGTCGCCGGGCCAGCGTGCGCAGCGTGCCCGCCGCGAGATCGGTGCCCAGTGGCAGCAGCAGTCGCGCCGTCCACAGCGAATCACGGCCGAAGAGTGTGAGGTACCAAGGACTTCCGGCGGCGGCGAAGAGGTCCTCCGGCGCGTCCGGATCGGACAGCAGCAGCGCTTCGACGTCGCGCAGGTTGGCCTGCGCGAGTTCGTGCTCGGGAGGTGTCCACTGTGGACTGCGTGACGGTGGCACAGGTTCGAACACGCCCTTCGCGGTGTGGCTCGAGGTTCCTCGAAGCTCGGCGGACCAGGTCTCGCCGTGTCCCAGATCGATCTGCCACCTCAGCGTGGCGACGTCGTCGGCCACGCTCGCCTCTGCGGTGGGGGAGAATCGCACCGCGCAGCGCCCTTCACCGTCCTTCCACCGGATCTCGTCGCCGTGCAGCGATGCCGCCGCCAGCGGTGTGGCCCGCCCGGCCTTGACGCTGTCCACCCGGGTCAAGTCGGTGGCGACGCGAAGCTGGACCGTCACCGCGGCGCCGGCGCCGTGGTTGGTGAGCTCGATGCGTTCGGTGAGGCCCTCGCGGCTCACCGTCCGGCGTCGCTGAACGGTGACCGTCGGGTCGAGGGTCTCCGGATCGAGATTCGCGACCCCGTGGAAGACCTCGCCCTCGGGGCCCTTGCTGCGCCTGCTGATGGAGATCAGCCGTCCGTGATCGACGTCGAGTTCGAGCACGGCGAGCGCGCGCCGGTCACCGTGGTACCAGCCCTGGGCTCCCTCCCGGCGGACCTGTCCGTCGTCCCCGGAGAGGACCACCTCGGGTGCGCGCAGCACCGTGACGAGGTCGTGCAACGGCGGATGTTGGTCGGTCACCGAATCCTCCTGCCGATGTTCTGATCCCGTGCTTGACATGCCTCTGTGGTGCAGGACACAGTTGCGGCCGCATTTGAACGGTCAAATCGCTCATCACGATGGTAGAGGTCACACATGTCGGAGGCTTCTCGGACGGACGGACGGGCGGATCGGTGACGGTCCGCCAGGTCGCCGAGCGCGCCGGCGTGTCTCGCCAGACCGTCTCGAACGTGTTGAACGCGCCGGAACGGGTGGACCCGGCGACCAGGGCGCGGGTGCAGGCGGCCATAGACGTCCTCGGTTACCGGCCGAACCGCAGTGCTCGCAGCCTCAAGACGCGCAAAGCCGGCCTGATCGGCTACTGCCTCGCACGACGGCCAGGGCTCAACCCGTTCATGGACGTCTTCCTGCACGCGCTGTGCGGTGCGGTGGAGAACGCTGATCATCACGTGTTGCTCTTCTCCGCACCGGACGGCGAGCAGGGCATGGGTGTGTACGGCGACCTGGTCGCCCAGCAGGCGGTGGACGCGTTCGTCCTGTCCGACACCGTGACCGATGACCCACGACCGCGATGGTTGAACGAACGCGGCATCCGGTTCGCGTCCTTCGGCCGGACAGGGGACGGTGAGCCCGGTCCCCGGGTGGACGTCGACGGCGCCACCGCTTGCGCCGAACTGGTCGCGGGGCTCTTCGCCCTGGGCCACCGCGACATCGCGTTCATCGGTTGGAGCAACGGCGTGGTGGCCGGTGCCGACCGCCTCGACGGGTGGCGGTCGGAGTGTGATCACCTCGGCTTGTCCGCGGGCGAGGACATGGTCGTGCGGGTGGTCAGCGATCTGCTGGCGGTCGGGGCACTCCGCGAGGTCGTTCACCGCGGGCTCAAGGTGGGCGAGGACGTCGCCGTCACGGGCTTCGACGACTCGGTACTGGCCTGCGCCGTGCAACCAGGCCTGACCACGGTTCGCCAGCCGATCGCCGAGATCGCGGCCACCCTGGTCCAACTTCTGCAGGCACCGGTGGACACGCCGGCCGTCCTGTTGCCCGGCGAGATCGTCAGCCGGAGAAGTGCGCCGGTGACAACCGGCCTCGCGGGATCTCGAGGTCAGCCCGCACTGGGCACGAGGTGATCGATGGGAGAGATGGCAATGTTCGGTGGAGCAACGGCGCTTCGCACCGTCCTGGTCGTGGGCAGCGCGCTGATGTTGGTGGCGTGCGGCGGTGGTGGAGGTGGCAGCAGTCCAAGCGGGTCGTCGAACTCGGCCGCGCTGGACGGTAGAGGTGACATCACATTCGTCACCGGCAAGGACACCTCCGGCAACATGCAGAAGCTGGTGGACAAGTGGAACTCCGAGCACCAGAAGGAACAGGTGCGCATCGTGGAGTTGCCGGAGTCCGCCGACGCCGCGCGCCAACAGATGGTGCAGAACGCCCAGGTCAGGTCGGACACCTACACCGTGCTGAACCTCGACGTCGTGTGGACCGCTGAGTTCGCCGCG
>DASYMV010000303.1:0-21749 GCA_036008865.1 Pseudonocardiaceae bacterium
GCGGGCCCCCGCTCTACCAGGGGACGGGCGGCAACCCCGTCACCCGACCGTTTAGACTGCACTGGACTCCAGATGACGAGGAGATTCGCGTGGCCGAGATGACCGTCCAGTTGGTCGCCGTGGAACGACGCCTGTGGTCGGGCACGGCCACCTCGGTGGTCGCGCAGACGACCGAGGGCGAGATCGGCATCCTGCCCGGCCACGAGCCCGTGCTCGGCCAGTTGGTCGAGGGTGGCGTGGTCAAGGTCCGCACCACCGACGGTGACCTCGTGACCGCCGCCGTGCACGGTGGCTTCCTCTCCGTCACGGGTGACGGGGTGAGCGTGCTGGCCGAGGACGCCGAACTCGCCAGCGAGATCGACGTCGAGCAGGCACGCGCCGACCTCAAGGATGCGGACGAGCTCGAGCGTGCCAGGGCGATCGCGCGGCTGCGCGCGACGGGCCACTCGGTCTGAGGCCGGACGCGGACGAGCGAGCATAGCCGTGGGGATCGCCGAGTTCACCGGGGTGGTCCTGCTCGGGGTGGCCGTCGTCATCGGGTACTTCGCCTGGCGCCGACTGCGCCTGCTGCGCGAGGGCGGCGTGCACGTCGCCCTGCGCCAGCGCATCGACGACAACGGCAGGGGATGGCACCTCGGCGTCGGTCGCTACCGGGGTGACGAGTTCGCCTGGTATCGCGTGTTGAGCCTGCGTTCCGGACCGGACCGGGTGATCTCCAGGGATCGGCTGGAAATCGACGATCGCCGTGAACCGACCGGTCCCGAGGCCTACGTCATGCCTGCGGGCTCCACGGTGCTGCGCTGTCGCGCCGCCACGAGCGAGGTCGAGATCGCCATGGGCCCGGACGCGCTGACAGGATTCCTGTCCTGGTTGGAATCAGCGCCTCCGGGCCGAAGCATTCCCTGGGCTTCTTGAACGGCGAAGGCCACGTACGTACCTTCTAAGGGGCCGTACGGGCCTTTCGCCACCTCCTGCTCAGGCGTGTGCGCCTGGCTGCCAGAGGACATCGCCGTCGGGATTGGCGACGCGGGCGAGGATGAAGAGCAGGTCCGAGAGCCGATTCAGGTACTTCGCGGTGAGCGGGTTGGTGTGGTCGGGGTCCACTTCGAGCAGTGCCCACGTGCGGCGCTCGGCGCGCCGGGCGATCGTGCGCGCCTGGTGCAGCAACGCGGCCCCCGGCGTGCCGCCGTTGAGGATGAACGAGTCCAGCTTGCCGACGCGCTCGTTGAACTCGTCGCACCAGCCCTCGAGCCGATCGACGTAGGCCTGCGTCACGCGCAGCGGCGGGTACTTCGGGTCCGGAACGATCGGGGTGCACAGGTCGGCCCCCACGTCGAAGAGGTCGTTCTGGACCTTCCGCACGACGTCGAAGACGTCTTCGGCGAGTTGTCCGAGGGCGAGCGCCACGCCGAGCGCCGCGTTGGTCTCGTCGACGTCGGCGTACGCCTCGATGCGGGAATCGGTCTTGGGCACGCGGGAGAAGTCGCCGAGCCCTGTGGTGCCGTCGTCGCCGACGCGCGTGTAGATCTTGGTGAGATGGACGGCCATACGCGCACTCTATGGGCGACGCACGCGTGCGCGTCTCGGTCTCGATTCAGACGTCCGTAGGATTGCCCGCCAGGGGCAACACGCTAGGAGTTGTTTGGTGAGTGAACACTTCCGGGTTCAGGGCGGGGCGCGGCTCGTCGGCGAGGTCGACGTCGTCGGTGCCAAGAACAGTGTTCTGAAGCTGATGGCGGCGGCGCTGCTCGCCGAGGGCACGACGACCATCACCAACTGCCCGGAAATCCTCGACGTGCCGCTCATGGCCGACGTGCTGCGAAGCCTCGGCTGCGAGGTCGCGCTCGAAGGCGACGTCGCCACCATCACGACTCCGGCCGAGCTGAATCCCAACGCGAACTCCGAGGCGATGGGCAAGCTCCGTGCGTCCGTGTGCGTGCTCGGCCCGCTGGTCG
Source organism: Pseudonocardiaceae bacterium (assembly GCA_036008865.1). GTDB lineage: Bacteria > Actinomycetota > Actinomycetes > Mycobacteriales > Pseudonocardiaceae > DASYMV01. Next base: position 1,956 of record DASYMV010000303.1, read on the forward strand.
GCCGCTGCAAACGCGCGGTGGTCGCACTGCCCGGCGGTGACGCCATCGGCTCCCGCCCGCTCGACATGCACCAGAACGGCCTGCGTCAGCTCGGCGCGCACAGCGAGATCGAGCACGGCTGCGTGGTCGCTGAGGCCGAGGGCCTGCACGGCGCGCAGATCTGGCTCGACTTCCCGAGCGTCGGCGCCACCGAGAACATCCTCATGGCCGCGGTGCTGGCCAACGGGACGACGGTGATCGACAACGCCGCCCGCGAGCCGGAGATCGTCGACATCTGCGTGATGCTCCAGCAGATGGGTGCCAAGATCGAGGGGGCGGGCACCTCCACCCTGACCGTGCACGGCGTCGAATCGCTGCAGCCCACCGAGCACCGCGTGATCGGCGACCGGATCGTCGGCGCCACGTGGGCGTTCGCCGCGACGATGACCCGAGGCGACATCCGCGTGCGCGGTGTCAACCCGCACCACCTCGACCTGGTGCTGGAGAAGCTGCGCATGGCGGGCGCCGACATCACCACCTTCGAGGGCGGCGAGGACGAGGGCTTCCGCGTGGTGATGGAAGGGCGCCCGTGCTCGGTCGACTTCGTGACGCTGCCCTACCCCGGTTTCGCCACTGACCTGCAACCGTTCGCCATCGCTCTTTCCAGCGTGTCCCAAGGCACCTCGATGATCACTGAGAATCTCTTCGAGGCCCGGTTCCGCTTCATCGAGGAGATGGTCCGCCTCGGCGCGGACGCTCGCACCGACGGCCATCACGCGGTCGTGCGCGGCGTCGAGCAGCTGTCGAGCGCTCCGGTGTGGGCCTCCGACATCCGCGCGGGTGCCGGCCTGGTGCTCGCCGGTCTGTGCGCGGACGGCACAACCGAGGTGTGGGACATCTTCCACATCGAGCGCGGTTACCCCGGTTTCGTGGAGAACCTGCGCAAGCTCGGCGCTGACGTCGAGCGGGTGGGGGACTAACCCCGCACGAGAACCGGTAGGCGTTGGACCATGTTGTTCGACATGCCCTGGCGGTTCCACGGTTGATCGACCGGTTGGGTGAGACCGGACGCGTCGGTGGCGCGCACGGACAGTTCGTGGTGGCCGGGCGCCGCCGTCCACTCCCAGTCCCACGCCTGCCACGCGTACCGCTCGGGCGCGGGGTGGACCCGTGCGTCCTGCCACGTGGTGCCGCCGTCGGTGCTCACCGCGACCCGCAGCACGGGCGCCACACCCGACCAGGCGCGTCCGCGCAACGGCACGGTCCCGGCGTCCACGATGCGCTGCCGCGTCATGAAGTCGGGGAACCCCGGCGGGCACACCAGAGCCCTGGGCCGGATGCGCGTGACGGGTTCGCCCGGCTCGTCGGCCTCCTTGCTCATCCGGTACGACACGGACTGCTGGTACCCGGTGAACTCGTGGTCGAGCACGGTGATCCGGCGCAGCCACTTCACGTGTGCCATGCCGTACCAGCCGGGCACCAGCAGCCGCACCGGTGCGCCGTGCTGCGGCAGCAACGGCTCGCCGTTCATCTCGTAGGCGAGCAGGACCTCCGGCCACATGGCCTCCGCCAGCGGCAGGGCCCTCTCGTAGTCCTGCTCCACTCCGCGGTCCAATCCGTGGTCCGCGCCGGTGAACACGACATCCACGGCCTCCGGTTCCACAGCCGCGCGGTCCAGCAACGCGGCGAGCGGGGTGCCGGTCCACCGCGCGCAGCCGACCGCCTCGTCGAGCCACGGCTGGCTCACCGGGCGGGGCGACAGGCGGGCCCGGCCGTTGCCCGCGCACTCCATCGTGACCGTGTGGGTGACGCGCGGAAGTCTGCGCAGCTCGTCGAGGTCCAGCACCAGCGGAAGATTCACGAGGCCGTCGATGCGCAGCAGCCAGGAGCTCTCGTCGATCTCCGGGATGTCGTAGTGGATCAGCAGGTAGTGCAGGCCGTGGGGCGTCACGTCGTAGCGCAGCGCCTCCAGCGGCATGCCGTGGTTTCTCGCCGCGAGCCGCAACTCCTCGACGGAGATGCCCTCGTCCGGCTCCGCGATCCTCGCCGCTCCCAGGTCCTCGATCGGTGTCGTCACAACGCCTCCTCAGCGGTCTAAGCGCTGAGCAACAACTTCGCACTCGGCACGTCCGCGGGGAACACCATCACCCGGCACGATCGACCGTCCGGGCCGCGCGTGGTCGTCGCCCTGATGCCGGAGCGGCGCAGCCGTGCGGCGAGGATCTTGGCCGGGGTTTCGGTCGGCACCACGGCCACCTCGACCAGCAGACCGAAGTCGTCACCGGTGTGGTCGGGCACGGCTCTGCGGTCGTTGCCGAAGGCCCAGCGCAGGACCAGCGCGAGCACGCCAATCACCAGCATTGCCACCGGAATCGCGAACACCGCATCCACGCGTTTCATGTTCCCGCACGTGAGCGGGCCGCGTAAGTCGAGCGAGGTGTGGTTCGATTCAGTGAGCAACGGCACGTGGCACCTTGGTTACTCACCAGTACGCTACGGGCAACAACGTCGTGGCCCCGGCCAGCGGGAGGTTGCCGTGCCCTACCCGACCGACCGTGAGCGTGATCGCCCCTGGGTGATGCGCACGTACGCGGGGCATTCCTCGGCCGCCGCGTCGAACGCGCTGTACCGGCGCAACCTCGCCAAGGGGCAGACCGGCCTGTCGGTGGCCTTCGACCTCCCGACGCAGACCGGATACGACCCCGACCACGAGCTCGCCAAGGGCGAGGTCGGCAAGGTGGGCGTGCCGATCAGCCACATCGGCGACATGCGCCAGCTGTTCGACCAGATTCCCCTCGCCGAGGCCAACACCTCGATGACGATCAACGCGACCGCCATGTGGTTGCTCGCGCTCTACGTCAGCGTCGCGGAGGAGCAGGCCGAGGCCGCGGGACTGGACATCGCCGAGGTCCGCGCCAAGCTCGCGGGCACGACACAGAACGACATCATCAAGGAGTACCTGTCGCGGGGGACCTACGTGTTCCCACCGGGACCCAGCCTGCGGCTCATCACCGACATGGTCGCGTGGACCGTCCGAGAAGTGCCGAAGTGGAACCCGATCAACATCTGCAGCTATCACCTGCAGGAGGTCGGCGCGACCCCGGCGCAGGAGGTCGCGTACGCGATGTGCACCGCCATCGCGGTGCTCGACTCCGTCCGCGACTCGGGTCAGGTGCCGCCGGAGCGGTTCGGCGACGTGGTCGGACGCATCTCCTTCTTCGTGAACGCCGGTGTGCGGTTCATCGAGGAGATGTGCAAGATGCGCGCCTTCACCCGGCTCTGGGACGAAATCACGCGGGAGCGCTACGGGATCACCGACGCGAAGCAGCGCCGGTTCCGCTACGGCGTGCAGGTCAACTCGCTCGGGCTGACCGAGGCGCAGCCTGAGAACAACGTCCAGCGCATCGTGCTCGAGATGCTCGCGGTGTCGCTGTCCCGCGACGCACGAGCCCGTGCGATTCAACTCCCGGCGTGGAACGAGGCACTCGGTCTGCCGCGGCCGTGGGACCAGCAGTGGGCGCTGCGGATGCAGCAGGTGCTCGCGTACGAGACCGACCTGCTCGAGTACGAGGACATCTTCGCGGGCTCGCACGTCGTCGAGGCGCGGGTGGCCGAGATCATCGACGGTGCCCGCGAGGAGATCGACCGGGTGCAGGCGATGGGCGGCGCCGTCGCCGCCGTCGAGAGCGGCTACATGAAGTCACAGCTCGTCAGCTCGCTCGCGGACCGGCGCCGCCGGGTCGAGTCCGGCGAGGACGTGGTCGTCGGTGTCAACAAGTTCGAGACGACCGAGCCGAGCCCGCTGCAGGCCGAGGGCGCCAAGGCCATCGAGACCGTCGACCCCGAGGTCGAGCTTCACGCCGTCGAGGCCATCAGGGCGTGGCGGGCGGGCCGCGACCAGGCGGCGGTGGACGAGGCGCTGACCCGCCTGCGCGATGCGGCGAAGACCGACGCCAACCTCGTCGAGGCCACGATCGCCTGCGCACACGCGGGGGCGACGACCGGGGAGTGGGCTTCGGCGCTGCGGGAGACGTTCGGCGAGTACCGCGCCCCGACCGGCGTGTCCGCCGCCTCCACCTCCGGCGAGGCGGGTTCGGAGATCGCACGGGTGCGCGATCGCGTGCGCGCGACCGGCGAGGAGCTGGGTGAGCGGCTGCGCATCCTGGTCGGCAAGCCCGGTCTGGACGGTCACTCGAACGGCGCCGAGCAGGTCGCCGTACGGGCCCGCGACGTCGGCTTCGAGGTGGTCTACCAGGGGATTCGGTTGACGCCCGCGCAGATCGTCTCGGCCGCCGTGCAGGAGGACGTGCACGTCGTCGGCTTGTCGATCCTGTCCGGTTCGCACCTGGAAGTCGTGCCCGCCGTCGTGGAGGGCCTGCGCGAGGCCGGAGCGGGGGACATCCCGGTCATCGTCGGCGGGATCATCCCGCCCGATGACGCCGCGAAGCTGCGTGAGCGCGGCGTGGCGAGGGTGTTCACGCCCAAGGACTACGAACTGACCCAGATCATGGACGAAATCGTCACCCTCGTCCGAGAGGTCAACGGCCTGGCCTGAACCGCGATGGCCCAGCTCGCCATGTCCGATCTGGTGAGTTGAGTCACATGCGCGTAAGAATGGACCATGGCCAGTGGCTCGTGGACCCGACGCGATTTCTTCCGGCGATCCGCCGCGATCACCGTGCTCGCCTTCGGCGGGCCAGTGGTCGTGGGGGGCTGCACCAGCACCAGCAACACGACCGGCTCGACCCTGGACGCCGCCAAGCAGAACAAGTTGATCAAGGTGGGCATCGCGGGTGAGCAGCCGTACGGCTTCACCGACGGCAGTGGCAAGCTCACCGGCGAGGCACCCGAGGTCGCCAGGGCCGTGTTCCGCAACCTCGGGATCGACAACGTCCAGGCGACCCAGGTCAACTTCGACGCCCTCATTCCGGGCCTGAACGCCAAGCAGTTCGACATGGTCGCCGCCGGCATGAACATCACGTCGAAGCGGTGCGGCAGCGCGGCGTTCTCGATACCGGACTACTCGGCCCTGACCGCGCTGCTCGTACCAGGGGGGAATCCGCAGCAGGTGAACCGGCTCGAGGACGTGGTGGCCAAGAACGTCCAGCTCGCGGTCCTGTCGGGTGCTGTGGAGAAGGGGTTCGCCACCGCAGCGGGCGTGCCCGAGGGACAGATCCAGTCCTTCGCCGCCCAGGACGACATGCTCCGCGCCGTGGCCGACAACCGCGTCTACTGCGCCGCGCTGACCGACATCTCCCTGAAGGACCTGGTCAAGAAGAACCCCGGCAGCCCTGTGGAGGTCACGAAGGGGTTCGTACCCGTCGTGAACGGGAAGGAGCAGATCTCCGCCGGTGGTTTCGTCTTCCGCAAGGACGACACCGCTCTGCTGAACGCGTTCAACGACCAGCTCAAGAAGTTGCACGACAGCGGTGAGTGGTTGAAGATCGTCGAGCCGTTCGGGTTCACACAGGACAACGTGCCCAAGTCCGACGTCACCACCGACAAGCTCTGCGCGGCGAGCTGACCACGCCGGGACGAGGCGGCGTGGAAGTGTTCGAGAGCTTCGGCTACATCGTCTCCACCCTGGTCAAGGGCGTGCCGCCCACGATGGAGGCCACGGCCGGAGGGATCGCGCTGACCATCGTGCTGTCCTTCATCACGGGGCCGGCGTTGCTGTCGCGCTCACGAGCGGTCCGGGTGGTCAGCCGCGTCTACGTCGAGGGCCTGCGCGGCACGTCCGAGGTCGTGCAGCTGTTCTGGCTGTACTTCGTGCTGCCGGCGCTGGTCGGGCTCCAATTGGTGCCGCTGTACGCGGGCGTCCTCGTGCTCGGCCTGAACCACGGGGCCTACGGCGCTGAGATCGTGCGGGGTGCGGTGCAGTCGGTTCCCCGTGCCCAGTACGAGGCGGCGACAGCGCTCGGCTTCACGCCCGCGCAACGGATGTGGCGGGTGATCCTGCCGCAGGCGGTCGTGGAGATGCTGCCACCGTTCAACAACCTGTTCATCCAGCTGCTCAAGAGCACGGCGTTGCTGTCGTTCATCACCGTGCCGGAGATCGCCAACCAGGGTGAGTTGCTGCGAGCCAATTTCGGTTCGCAACTCACCACGATCTACGTCATCGAGCTGGTGCTGTACCTGCTGCTCGCCCTGGCGATCACATTCGTGATGCGTGCGCTCGAGCGGATCGCGAGCAAGCGCGTCGGCCGCCGGCCGCCGGACCGGGCCCGGCTGCTCGGCCACGCCGCACCGGGAAGTGCGTGATGGGGTGGGATTGGAGCTTCGCGTTCAGGGTCTTGCCCGACCTGCTGAGAGGGCTGCTCGTCACTGTCGAGGTCACGGTGCTCGGCTCGCTGGTCGCCTACGCCCTGGGGTTGGTGCTCGCTCTGCTGCGGCGCAGCCGGATCGCCGTGCTGAGCCGGTTGGTGCAGTTGTTCGTCGAGTTCGTGCGCAGCACACCACTGCTGGTGCAGATCTTCTTCCTGTTCTACGTGCTGCCACCGACCACGGGGATCAAGCTCTCACCACTGGTCACCGGCGTGGTGGCGCTCGGCGTCCACTACGCGGCGTACACGTCCGAGGTGTACCGAGCCGGCATCGAGGCCGTGCCACGCGGCCAGTGGGAGGCGGCCACGGCGCTGAATCTGCCGCGCAACCGGGTGTGGATCGGTGTGGTCCTTCCGCAGGCGCTCCCGCGCGTGGTGCCGGCGCTGGGCAACTACACGATCTCGATGTTCAAGGAGACCCCGTTGCTGCTGGCCATCGGTGTGCTCGACGTCGTGAACAGGGCGAAGGAGGCCGGGGCGGAGTACTACCGCTTCACCGAGCCCTACACCATGGCCGGTCTGCTGTTCCTGCTCGTGAGCTACCCGGCATCGGTTCTGGTGAGAAGGTTGGAGCGCCGCGTTGGACGACAGCACTGATGCGGGCGTGGGACCGCCCGCGCCCCGCGACGACGTCATGGTCTGCTTCGAGCACGTGGTGAAGCGGTTCGGCGACCACGTGGTCCTGCGGGAGCTGGACTTCGAAGTGAAGCCCGGCGAGAAGATCACCCTCATCGGGCCCAGCGGATCGGGCAAGACGACGATCCTGCGGCTGTTGATGGCGTTGGAGCGGTGTGACGGCGGCACGATCCAAGTCGGTGGTGAGTACCTCAGCCACGTGGTCCGGGACGGCCGTCTCGCACCGGCGGACGAGAAGCACCTGCGGAAGGTGCGCAGGCGGATCGGCATGGTGTTCCAGCAGTTCAACCTGTTCCCCAACATGAGCGTGCTGCGCAACATCACCGAGGCGCCGGTCCGGGTGCTCGGAAAGTCGCGTGAGGAGGCCGGGCAGCGGGCGGGAGAGCTGCTCGACATGGTCGGGCTGGCCGAGAAGGTCGACGCGCACCCCGGGCAGCTGTCCGGCGGCCAGCAGCAGCGGGTGGCGATCGCGCGAGCCCTGGCGATGGAGCCGGACGTGCTGTTGCTCGACGAGATCACTTCCGCCCTCGACCCGGAACTGGTGGCGGGCGTGCTGGGCGTGCTGCGTGAGATCGCGTCGAGCACTGACATCACCATGCTGTGCGTGACGCACGAGATGGGCTTCGCGCGGGACATCTCCGACCGCGTGCTGATGTTCGACGGCGGTCAGGTGGTCGAGGAGGCGTCACCGGACAAGCTGTTCACCGACCCCGACCACCCGCGCACCCGCGAGTTCCTCCACGCGCTGCTGGAAGGCCGCTAGTACAGCGTCTCCAGCACCTCCTTGGTGGTGGTCACCTCGGCGAAGCCGCCGCCGTGGAGGTTCACCGCGGTCGCCCTGGCGAGTTGGTCGGCGGTCAGCAGGGTGCCGTCCGGGCCCTCGAGGTCGAAGGTGAACGTCGCGTCGAGCGCGACGCGCACGCGGTGGCCGAGATTGCCGCCGACCCGTGCGGTGGTCTCCACGCACATGTTGGTCTGGATCCCGGCGAGCACGATGTCGGTGATGCCGCGCCGGGTCAGCCACGCGTGCAGGTCCGCCTCGCCGTGGAAGGCGGAGTTCACGTTCTTGGCGAACATCAAATCCGGCGCGACCGAGTCGAGTTCGGGTTTGAAGGCGTTGCCGGGGGTGCCTGCGATGAGCGGTGAACCGGGCGTGGTGGAGTCGTGGCGCACCAGCACGATCGGCTGGCCGGTCGACGCCCACGCCTGCAGCAGCGCGGCGATGTTGGCCTCGGCGTCCGGGTTGTTGCGAGGTCCCCAGAAGTCGGGGTCGTCGAAGCCGCGCTGCACGTCGATCACGATCAGGGCTGTTGTCGTCATGGGCCTAGCCTGGCGCCGCGAGGGTCGGTCAGATCGCCGCCACGCACGGACTGTCCGGCCTCGCCGGGTGCGACCTCGTGATCGTGCCGGGGCGTGCGGACCCGCACCGGTCGGTGCCGGCCCTCGCCGTGCGTGCGCTCCGGGACGCGCACGAGGCGGGCACGACGATCGCTGCGCTGTGCTCGGGAGCGTTCACCCTCGCGGCTGCCGGTCTGCTCGACGGGCGCGAGGCCACCACGCACTGGCGGTTGCTCGACGACCTCGCCGCAGCGGCACCGAGGGCGCGGATCCTGCGCGACGTCCTGTTCGCCCAGGACGGTCGGGTGTTCACCTCGGCGGGCGTGCTGGGCGGTGCGGACCTGTGCCTGCAACTGGTTCGCCAGGCGCACGGTGCCGACGTGGCCGCCGCACTGGCGCGCCGCATGGTCATGCCGCCCGCTCGCGAAGGTGGTCAGCGCCAGTACGTGGAAACGCCCGTACCCGTGCGTCCAACGCGTACCAGCGTCGCATCCACAGTGGACTGGGCGATGACGAAGCTCGCCGACCACGGACCTGCCGGTGGACCGGGTGGCCGAGCGCTCCGGCCTGGGCACGGCGGCGAACCTCCGCCGCCGGCTGCGCACCGAGCTGGGCGTCGGTCCGGACGCCTACCGCCGGACGTTCAGGGTTCCCGCATAGCGGCGTGCGGGACTAGCGTCGCGGACATGGCGGACTACCAGCACCTGCTCGTGGAGCGCACCGGCGACGCGGTGCGCATCACCATGAACCGGCCCGCACGGCGCAACTCGCTGTCGGCCGACCACCTCGCCGAGTTGCTCACCGCGTTCCGCGAGGCCGGTTCCTCCGATGCCACCGGGATCGTCCTGGCCGCCGAGGGCCCGGTGTTCTCGGCAGGCCACGACTTCGCCGACGTCGCGTCGCGAGACCTCGACGGTGTCCGGGACTTGCTGGAGCTCTGCACGGAGTTGATGCGGACCATCCAGTCCGTGCCGCAGGTGGTCATCGCACGGGTGCACGGTCTGGCCACGGCCGCCGGATGCCAGCTCGTCGCGTCCTGCGATCTCGCGGTCGCCGCTGAGACGGCCGGGTTCGCGCTACCGGGTGGCAAGGGCGGCTGGTTCTGCCACACGCCGGCCGTGCCGGTCGCGAGGGCCATCAGCCGCAAGCGCCTGATGGAGATGGCGCTGACCGGTGACGTGGTCGACGCCGCCACGGCCGAGCAGTGGGGCCTGATCAACCGGGCCGTGCCCGCCGAGCAGCTCGACGCGGCGGTGGACGAGCTGCTCGGCCGGGCAACGCGGGGCAGCCGAGCGAGCAAGGCACTGGGCAAGCAGACGCTCTACGCGCAGCTCGACCACCCCGAGGCCGACGCCTACGCGATGGCCGTGGAGGTCATGGCCGCCGCTTCGCAGACCCCCGGTGCCAAGGAGGGCATGGCCGCGTTCCTCGGCAAGCGCCAGCCCGTGTGGCCCGACTAGGGCCGAACTCCAGTGTCCGAATGTTGAGTTCGAGTGCCTGAACGTTCGACTCGCGGTGCCTGAAGGTTCGACTCGCGGTGGTCAGGGCTGGGCGTGCTCGTGCAGCAGCAGCAACGTGTACGCGGCGACCGACTGCGCGTCGGTGATCTCACCGCGAGCGATCATCGCCTCGAACTCGGCGCGCGGGAACCACGCCGTGCGCATGTCCTGCTCTTCGAGCTCGCGCTCGTGCTGCCCCTCGGTGAGCTCGGTCGCGAGGAACACCCGGCCCCGCTGGCTCGACATGCCCGGTGCCACGTCGAGCAGCCCGAGCTCGACGAGTTTCCCGGCCCGCAGGCCGGTCTCCTCGCGCAGCTCCCGAGCCGCGAGTTCCAGCGGGTCGGTGTCGGCGCGGTTCGGTGCGGTGCCCTGGGGGAACTCCCAGCGGCGCAGGCCGAGCGGATAGCGGAACTGCTCGACGAGGCGCACGCGCTCACCGTCCAGCGGGATCACCAACGCGTAGTCCGGCTTGTCCACGACGCCGTAGATGCCGGTGGAGCCGTCCGAGCGCCGGATCGGGTCCTCCCGCACGGTCATCCACGGGTTGGCGTACACCTCACGGGATCCGAGGGTCTCCACGTCACTCTCCCTGTTGCAGCGCGGACCGGCGCCGACCGTAACCGAAGTAGATGATCAACCCGACGGCGGACCAGATGCCGAAGGCCAGCCACGTCACCGGTGCCAGGCCCATCACCAGCAGGACGCACAGCCCGAGGCCCAGCAAGGGGACCAGCGGCACCAGCGGGGTGCGGAAGCTGCGCGGCAGATCCGGGCGCGTGCGGCGCAGCACGAGCACGCCGATGTTGACCAGTCCGAATGCGACGAGCGTGCCGATGCTGGTCGCCTCGGCGAGTTGCCCCAGCGGAACGAGCGCCGCGAGCACCGCCACCACGACGCCCACGAGGAGCGTGTTCGCGGTCGGCACCCGCCGGGCACCCACCCGCGCGAACAACCGGGGCATCAGACCGTCGCGCGCCATTGACACGAGGATGCGGGTCTGTCCGTAGAGCACGGTCAGCACCACCGAAGCCGTCGCGATCACCGCTCCCGCCGACAGCACCACGGCGGGCCAGCCCGCGCCGGTCACACGCTCCAGCACGACGGCCAGCGACGCCTCGGAGCCGTTCAGCACGTCGACGCCCACCGCCCCGACCGCGGTCACCGACACCAGGACGTAGGCCAGGGTCACGATGCCGAGCGAGATCATGATCGCGCGGGGCAGGTCACGTTGCGGGTTGCGCGCCTCCTCCCCGGCCGTGGACGCGGCGTCGAAGCCGATGAAGGAGAAGAACACCAGCGATGCCGCGCCGGTGACACCGGCGACGCCCGCCGGTGCGAACGGCGTCAGGTTCGTCGAGGAGAAGCCGAAGACCGCCACGACCACGAAGAAGATCAGCACGGCGATCTTGAGCAGCGTGGTCACCGTGGTGACCACCGCGCTCTCCTTCGTGCCGCCGAGCAGCACGGCGGTGGCGAGCAGGACCACGATCGCCGCGGGAAGGTTGATCACGCCGCCGTCGATGCCGGGGCCGTTGGACAGAGCCGCCGGGAACGTCCAGCCGATCGTGGAGTCGAGGAACGCGTTGAGGTATCCGCTCCAACCGACCGCGACCGCGGCGACCGACACGCCGTACTCCAACAGCAGGCACCAGCCGCAGATCCACGCCACGAGCTCGCCGAGTGTGGCGTAGGTGTAGGAGTACGCCGAGCCGGACACCGGAACGGCACCCGCGAGCTCGGCGTAGGACAGCGCGGAGAACAGCGCGGCCAAGGCGGCCACGACGAACGAGACCGCGACGGCCGGCCCTGCCACGGGAGCGGCTTGGCCGAGCACCACGAAGATGCCGGTCCCCAGCGTCGCCCCCACCGACAGCGCGATCAGCGGCAGCAATCCCATGCTGCGGCGCAGCCCGGTGTGCTCGCCATCATCGGTGATGCGCTCAACGGGTTTGGTCCGCAGCAGCGACTTGAGCGGCGGCGACATCAGGGAAGACACGGCGTTCGACGGTACCCGGCGTCAGCGGACGCCCACCCCGTAGCCTGTCGCGGTGCGCCTCGTCATCGCTCGCTGCCAGGTCGACTACGTCGGTCGTCTCACCGCTCACTTGCCGATGGCCCAGCGACTCCTGCTGATCAAGGCTGACGGGTCGGTGTCCGTGCACTCCGACGACCGCGCGTACAAGCCCCTGAACTGGATGAGTCCGCCGTGCTGGCTCATCGAGGACCCCGGTGTCTGGACCGTGCAGAACAAGGCCGGGGAGAAGCTCGTGATCTCCATCGAGGAGCTGGTGCACGACTCCAAGCACGAGCTCGGTGCGGAGCCGGGCCTGGTCAAGGACGGTGTCGAAGCTCACCTCCAGAAGTTGCTGGCGGAGCACGTGGGCACGCTCGGCGAAGGCTGGACGCTGGTGCGCCGCGAGTTCCCCACCGCGATCGGTCCGGTGGACCTCATGTGCCGCGACGCGAACGGGGCGTCCGTCGCGGTCGAGATCAAGCGACGTGGCGAAATCGACGGCGTCGAGCAGCTCACCCGGTACCTGGAACTGCTGAACCGCGACCCGCTGCTCGCACCGGTGCGCGGCATCTTCGCAGCACAGCAGATCAAGCCCCAGGCGCGCACGCTCGCCGAGGACCGCGGGATCCGGTGCGTGGTGCTGGACTACGACGCGTTGCGCGGGATCGAGTCCGACGAGTTCCGGCTGTTCTGAGTCCCGCCTTCGTCCTCCCGTTCCCCTGGTCGTTTCACGCGCCGAGCAGTCGGCCGTACGCGGTCACTGTGGGCACGGCCGGAGACGCGGAACGCTCTGCCGCGGAGTTCACCTCGCGTTGATCAGCGGATCTTGTCCGTGTGAACTGGGTTCCGATCGCAGACCGCTCGACACTGTGCGGTAACGTCCGCCCACCGCGCGATTGTGGTGATTGTTGTTCGTTCGTCTGGGGCTGCTGCTTTCACTGGGAGGTGGGCTGGTGTCTGTGCTGGCCGCTGCGGATCTCCGGCTGCCTGCCGGTCCGCTCGACTACGCGTTGTTGGTGCTCTACTTCGCAATGGTCCTCGGTATCGGTGTGCTCGCGCGCAGATCCGTGTCGACGAGTCTCGACTTCCTGCTGTCCGGTCGGTCGCTCCCGGCGTGGGTGACGGGCCTCGCGTTCATCTCGGCCAACCTCGGCGCGATCGAACTGCTGGGCATGGCGGCCAACGGTGCGCAGTACGGCATCCCGACGGTCCACTACTACTGGATCGGCGCGATCCCGGCCATGGTGTTCCTCGGCCTGGTGATGATGCCGTTCTACTACGGCTCGAAGGTGCGCAGCGTTCCGGAGTTCCTGCGGCGCCGCTTCGGCAAGGGCGCCCACCTGGTGAACGCGATCAGCTTCGCGGTGGCGCAGGTGCTCATCGCCGGTGTGAACCTCTACGCGCTCGCGTTGCTGCTCAAGCTGCTGCTGGGCTGGCCGATCCCGCTGTCGATCGTGATCGCGGCGCTGATCGTGCTCACCTACACCACCCTGGGTGGCCTGTCGGCGGCGATCTACAACGAGGTGCTGCAGTTCTTCGTGATCGTCGCGGCGCTTCTGCCCCTGACCGTCGTCGCGCTGCGCAAGGTCGGCGGCTGGCAGGGCCTGCTCGCCAAGGTGACCGCGAGCCCCGGTGGTGCCGACCAGTTGCACGCCTGGCCCGCCACCAACATCACCGGCATCCAGAACCCGGTGCTGAGCGTGATCGGCATCGTGTTCGGCTTGGGTTTCGTGCTCTCGTTCGGTTACTGGACGACGAACTTCGCCGAGGTGCAGCGCGCGCTGTCGGCGAAGAGCATGTCCGCCGCACGGCGTACGCCGATCATCGGCTCGTATCCGAAGGCGTTGATCCCGGCCATCGTCATCCTGCCCGGCATGATCGCCGCGGTCATCGTGCCGGAGATGGAGAAGCTCAAGGCCGGGGACACCGGCGTGGGCGTCCAGTTCAACGACGCGCTCCCGCTGCTGATGAGGGACCTGCTGCCCAACGGCATGCTCGGCATCGCGATCACCGGCCTGCTCGCGTCCTTCATGGCGGGCGTGGCCGCCAACGTGAGTTCGTTCAACACGGTGTTCACCTACGACTTGTGGCAGGACTACATCCGCAAGGACCGGCCTGACGAGTACTACCTGCGGGTCGGCCGGCTCGCCACCGTCGCGGGCACCGTCGTGGCCATCGGAACGGCGTTCATCGCGTCGGGCTACGGCAACATCATGGACTACATCCAGGCGCTGTTCTCGTTCTTCAACGCGCCGCTGTTCGCCACGTTCATCCTGGGCATGTTCTGGAAGCGGATGTCCGCGGCGGCCGGTTGGATCGGTCTGGTTGCCGGCACGCTCGGCGCGGTGTCGATCTTCGTCATGGCCGACCCGAAGCTGCTCGGCGTGCTCGACCTGCCGGGCCAGGGCGCCAGCTTCGTCGGCGCGAGCGTGGCGTTCGTGCTGGACATCGTGGTGAGCGTGGTGGTGACGCTGGTGACCAGGCCGGTTCCGGAGGAGCAACTGGGTGGGCTGGTCTACAGCCTGACCCCCAAGGCCGACCGGACGCATTCCGCGACCGGTGAGGACGCGGGCTGGTACCGCTCGCCCGTCCTGCTCGGCACGGGCGTGCTCGTGCTCACCGCAGCGCTGTACATCATCTTCAGCTGAGGGAGGTCGTCGTGGCAGAGCAGAAGTCGGCCCAATCCGCTGGGTTGTTCGACCTGCGCTTGATCATCGCTGTGCTGTTCGCCGTCTACGGCGTGGTGCTGATCGTCGTCGGAACCGCGTTCACGTCCGACGCGGACCTGCAGAAGGCCGCGGGCATCAACATCAACCTGTGGTCCGGCATCGGGATGGCGGCTCTGGCGGCGGTCTTCGCCCTGTGGGTGAGGTTGCGGCCGTTGGTGGTCCCGGACGAGGTGCCCGCCGACAACGCCGATGGCGTCGGCGGGCACTGACGGATCGGCCTTACTTCCGGCCGGTCCGGTGCGGGTACACCGGGTTGAAGGCCTCGACGGTCCAGTCGTCGATCCAGCGGACCGCGCGGCCGAGACGACGGGCCGTGGTCGAGCGGTTGCGGCGGGCGGTCGCGCGTGCGCGGCCGCCTTGCTGCAGCGTGCTCACGTGATCATTCCTCTCGTGTGACGGAGTCCTTCCGCTTGGTACATCGCCGTGACCTTCTGGATCGTTCCCGAATCTCAGCGTGACACCGACCACGCAGCGTGCACGCGAGGTGGCGCCAATCGCGGGTTCAGCGCACGACCAGCGATCTCGATCGCTACGGTGCACCTCGTGCTCCGTCTCGTCCGACTCGCGTACGTGGTTGCCGCCACGCTTTGCGTGCTCCTCGCCGTGTCCGGTTGCGGAACTGCGGACCTGGCGAGGAAGACGTTCCCGCGCAGCACCGTCCCGGTGGCCGCGGACAACGCCGCCGACTCCACCGGCACGGGCACCGCGACGAGCGGGCAAGCCGCTGATGCGGCGTTCGCGATCGACAAGTTGCGCCTGGTCGACCCGTGCAAGGTCCTGGAGGGTGTGGTCGGCCTGGTCGGCCGGCCGTCGGACTACAACGCCTCGGGCTTCAGCGAGTGCTCGAACTACACGCAGGACGAGCGGGGCGAGGACCTGAGCGTCAGCGTTCGCCTCGGGCAGTCGATGACCCTCGAAGTGCAGAAGGCCGACAAGCAGATCGCCGGCATGCGTGCCTACGAGCAGAAGTTGGACAGCAACGCCTGCTTCGTCAACATCATCACCCAGGAGAACCCCGGCCTCGGCATCACCGTCCAGATCGGGGCCAAGGCCGGCGACCCCTGTGCGCCGGGACGCACCGTCGCGGAGGGTGTCGTCAAGCAGATCAAGCAGAAGGCGCCCTCACGCACGCCCGCGAAGGGCTCGCTGCTCGGTCTCGACCCGTGTGCGCTGCCCGACGAGGCGGCCGTCACCGACGCGGTGGGCAGCGCGCCCCGGCGGTTCCCCTACGGCATGCACAACTGCTCGTGGTCGACCGCGACGGCCGACGTCGGCATCGACCTGCGGTCGAGCTTCATCCCGAAGGACAACAAGTTCGACGACGAGCAGCGTGACGTCGACCTCGGTGGCGTAGCGGCCTTCCAGACCCTCAAGGCAGGCGCCTATCCGACCTGCACGCTGAAGTGGGTGCAGCGGGGGACGAGCGGCAACGAGGGCGAGCTCGTCGAGGTGAAGTCGTCCGGCTCGAAGTCGTCCGACTTCGACCGCTGCGCGAAGGCGCAGGCCTTCGCGAAGGCGCTGCTCCCGAGGATCCCGAAGGCCTGAAAGGCTGCCGATCCGGTGATCACCCGTTACTGTCCAGTAACACCTGCCGTGGTGACGACCTGGAGGGCTGATGACGCAGACCACCCCTGAAAGTGCGGAAAAGGCTCCCGAGCAGCAACGGCGATTCGCCTCGCTCGACCCCCGCACCGGTGAGGTGATCGCGCACCATCCGATTCACGGTGAAGCGGAGGTCGCCGAGGCGGTCCGCACGGCACGCCCCGCCGCCGCGTGGTGGGCGGATCTCGGGTTCGACGGGCGCAGGGACCGTCTGGACATGTGGCGCAAGGTCCTGGTCCGCAAGATCGACGAGTTGCTCACCCTCATCAGCGCGGAGACCGGCAAGCCCGCCGACGATGCGCGCACCGAGGTGGCGCTCGTGATCGACCACCTGCACTGGGCGTCGCGCAACGCGGGCAAGGTGCTCGGCCGGCGCAAGGTGTCGTCCGGGCTGCTGATGTACAACCACGCCGCGAGCATCGAGTACAAGCCGCTCGGCGTGGTCGGCGTGATCGGTCCGTGGAACTACCCGGCCTTCACGCCGATGGGATCGATTGCCTACGCGCTCGCCGCGGGCAACGCGGTGGTGTTCAAGCCGAGCGAGTTCACCCCTGGAGTGGGGATGTTCCTCGCCGAGACCTTCGCCGAGGCGGTACCTGAGCAACCCGTGTTCCAGGTGGTGGCCGGTTTCGGCGAGACGGGCGCAGCACTGTGCCGGGCGGGCGTCGACAAGCTGGCGTTCACGGGGTCCACGCCGACCGGCAAGCGGGTGATGGCGGCCTGTGCCGAGACGCTGACACCGGTGCTGGTCGAGTGCGGCGGCAAGGACGCGCTGATCGTCGACGCGGACGCCGACCTCGAGGCGGCGGCCGACGCGGCGGTCTGGGGCGGCGTCTTCAACGCCGGTCAGACCTGCGCAGGTGTCGAGCGGGTGTACGTCGTGGACGTGGTGGCCGACGAGTTCGTCGAGCTCGTGACGAAGCGGGTGCGCAAGCTGCGCCCCGGCGGTGAGCCCGACGCCGACCTCGGTCCGATCACGATGCCGCGCCAGGTCGAGGTGATCCGCGCGCACGTCCAGGACGCGCTCGACCGCGGAGGCAAGGCGGTCGTCGGCGGCCTGGAGTCCATCCGGCCGCCGTTCGTCGAGCCGGTCGTGCTGGTCGACGTGCCGGAGGACTCGGTGGCGGTCACCGAGGAGACGTTCGGGCCGACGCTCGTCGTCAACCGGGTCGCCGACGCCGACGAGGCGGTGCGGCGCGCCAACGCAGGCCGCTACGGCCTTGGTGGATCGGTGTTCTCCCGCGCTCGCGGTGAGGAACTCGCCCGCAAGATGCGCTGCGGCATGGTGTCGGTGAACGCGGTGCTCGCGTTCGCGGCAGTTCCCTCCCTGCCCTTCGGCGGGTTCGGCGAGTCCGGGTTCGGCCGCATCCACGGTGAGGACGGGCTGCGCGAGTTCGCCGCTCCTCAGGCGGTGACGCGCAAGCGCTTCGGTGCCGTGCTCGACCCGATGACCTACGACCGCGGCTCGCGCACCGTGCGCCGGGTACTGCGCCTCGTACGCCTGCTCCACGGGCGCTGACCTTCCCGTCCCGTGTCCCGTACGGGACACGGTCGTGTCAGCAGATCAGTACGAACGGTCACCGATCGGTTCGTTCAGGCGTGGCTGCCCGCAACTTTCGGCGTGGAAGCGCAGATGGAAGGCCCTTTGACAGTTCCGGCTGTCCGAACCGTGGAGTAGGAAGAGTTCGATCAGCGCTGATCGGAGGTCATGGTGAAGAAAGTCATCAACGATCCGGAGACCGTCGTTCTCGAAGCACTGCGCGGCATGCAAGCGGCTCACCCGGATCTGCTTCGAGTGCAGACGGAGCCGGCGGTCGTCGTGCGCGCCGATGCGCCGGTACCGCGCAAGGTGGCGGTCATATCCGGTGGTGGCTCCGGTCACGAACCGCTGCACGCCGGCTTCGTCGGGAAGGGAATGCTCGACGCGGCCTGTCCCGGTGCGGTGTTCACCTCGCCGACACCCGACCAGGTGGCGTCCGCGGTGGCGCTGACCGACGGTGGCGCGGGCGCGCTGCTGATCGTCAAGAACTACACGGGCGACGTGCTGAACTTCGAGACCGCGGCCGAGCTCGCCGCAGCGGAGGGCACCGAGGTCCGCAGCGTGGTCATCGACGACGACGTCGCCGTGAAGGACTCGCTCTACACGGCCGGACGGCGCGGGGTCGGTGGAACCGTGCTCCTGGAGAAGATCGTCGGTGCGGCTGCGGAGCGAGGCGTCGACCTGAAGGGTTGTGAGGCGCTGGCGGAGCGGGTGATCAGCCAGGTCCGATCGATGGGTCTCGCGCTCACCGCCCCCACGGTGCCGCACGTCGGTGAGCCGAGCTTCTCCTTGTCCGACGACGAGATGGAGATCGGCATCGGCATCCACGGCGAACCGGGCCGCCAGCGCGTGTCCGTGCCGTCCGCCGATGAGATGGTCCGGCGGTTGCTCGAACCGATCGTGGAAGACCTGCCGTTCGGTGAGGGCGATCGCGTACTGCTGTTCACCAACTCGATGGGCGGCACCCCGCTGCTCGAGCTGTACCTCGCGCACGGCATCGCGGAGAAGTTCCTCGCCGACCGCGGCATCAGGGTCGAGCGCCGGCTGGTCGGTCCGTTCATCACCAGCCTGGAGATGCAGGGGATCAGCTTCACCCTGCTGAGGCTGGACGACGAGATGATCCAGCTCTGGGACGCACCCGTGCACACCCCGGCACTGAGGTGGGGGGTCTGACGTGGCGTGCAGGGCGGATGACGTGGCGGCGGCCGTGCGAGCCGCCGCCGGGGTGGTCAACGAGCACCGCGACGAGCTCGTGGAGCTGGACCGGGCGATCGGCGACGGGGACCACGGCGAGAACATGAAGCGCGGGTTCACCGCCGTGGTGTCCAAGTTGGACACCGCTACACCGGATTCGCCTGGCGCGGTGCTCAAGCTCGTGGCCACCACCCTGATCTCCACGGTGGGAGGCGCCGCAGGCCCGCTGTACGGGACCGCCTTCCTCCGTGCGGCGACCGCGATCGGCGACGTGGACGAACTCGACGCGAAGGCCGTGGCCACCGCCCTCCGCGCGGCGCTCGACGGCGTCGTCGCGCGGGGCAAGGCGCAGGTCGGTGACAAGACCATGGTGGACGCTCTCACTCCGGCCGTCGTCGCGGCTGAATCCGCAGTGGACAATGGTGAGGTGCCCGCGCTTCTGGCCGCCGCCGCCGACGCGGCCGAGGAGGGTGCCCAGTCCACCGTGCCGCTCGTGGCGCGCAAGGGACGTGCGTCCTACCTCGGGGAGCGCAGTGCCGGGCACCTCGACCCCGGAGCGCGTTCGACCGAGTTGCTGTTGCGCGCCTTCGCCGACACGGCGGGAGGCGGGCGGTGACGGAGTCGCCGCGATCGAGGGTCGGTCTGGTGCTCGTGTCGCACAGCGACCAGCTGGCGGGGGGTCTGGCCGAACTGGCCGGGCAGATGGCTCCGCAGGTCGCGGTGATGCCGGTCGGTGGTACGGCCGACGGCGAGTTGGGCACCGACTACACGGCCGTCGAAAGCGCCTTGGTCAGCGCCGATTCGGGCGCGGGAGTGGTGGTCCTGTTCGACCTGGGCAGCGCGAAGATGACCGCGGAGATGGCCGTGGAGAGCTCCGAGGACTCCGAGCGGATCGTCGTGGTCGACGCGCCGCTGGTGGAGGGCGCGGTCGCCGCCGCGG